>NZ_QTMC01000015.1:0-118897 GCF_003602965.1 Bacteroides sp. AF25-5LB | reverse complement strand
TTTTTGTTGCTCAGGTACTTAAAAAAAATATTTTATAATAGTGTTGCGGAATTAAGGTTGTTCTAAACACTTCGCCAGCTGTGACGAAATCCCATTCTCCTTCAAATCCTTTAAATCTTACTTTAGGTACAGTTTCTCCTTCTTGTGGGAACATAGATTGTAGGCTTGCCGCCTTTATTCGTTTTAAAGACGCAAGTTTCTTTGAAGTGGTTTGAATTAATGAGTCTAATGATTGGAAATAGGATGCTATCTTTTGTTGTTCTGTATAAGATAATGGTATATGCACTTCACCAGATAGGGCCGTTTCATCACTAATATTAATAGTGTTTTTTGCACCTTTATTTATGAGAGGTAGAAGGTATTTATTAAGTCTGAAATTAGGCTCAAAGTAAACACTGATATAGTTAGGATCGAAGCCCTCTTTAACATCGTATATTGCATATAAAACTGAAACTATTCCTGGTTTGTTGTTATTTACTTTAATTATTCCAAAAGGCTTTAGCTTTAGGGGAGACTTTGTATATACTATCTGCCATTTATTCAAAATTTTATAAGTGGATATATTGTTTCCTGTATAACTTCTACCCAAATGCTCTATCTGATTTACAACGCCAAATTCATCAGAAACAGAAAGAGCGTCTTCCTTTTTATATTCTAATTTGTTATTTTTTTTATTACTAACTGATAGGCACTTCTCAAGAAGAACATCACTATAGTAATCACAGAACTCCTTAAATCTTATCTCCGGCACATTCATACATTTACTTCTTTTCATCATTAATCAACTCATTAAGCCCCAAAATCGCAAACTCATCTCCGGTCAGTTCATTAATAAGACCTGACAATTCTTTTTGAGATTTTTCCACGTCCTCATTCAAATGCTTGTAACTTACGGCATACTTTTTCCCTAATGCACACACTTTATCTTCAAAAGTAGATAAGACCTCAGCGAGCGTTTCATCAATACCATAAACAATAGGATCAATCCATTTTTTATGTAGGAATAGAGAAATATCTTCGTCTGAAAGATTTTCTATCGCTTTTACAGTTTTGTCGATAAGAGTCTGCTTGGCTTCCTTAATTTGTTTGTTCTTGTTTTTCTGTTCCTCCCAGAGTTTGACAATCTTCTTCAGTTTCTCTTTAGTTTCTGCTTCCACCTCATCCTTCTTGGCTTTTGCTCCCGCAGTAATGGCTTTCTTATCAAAGGCATTTTCCTTTTCACTATCCAAATAAGCCTCAGACTCCTCTTCCGAGAAGTTTTCACGGATTTCATCCAGTTCACCGGAGATCTCTTCTACTCGCATCTGCAAATCGGCAATTGCTTTCAAATCGTCCTGAAATTTCTCCTGTTGTACCAAGTCAAAAGGAATGATGCGCCCTTTCAAACCATCTGGCACTTCAATTTCTTCGTCGCCTTTCTTTACCAGTTTATAAGCAGGTTCTACCACTCTTACCGCTTCAATGCCTTCCTGCTGTATGGTCTCAATATCGTTGGTAATGCCCTGCCAGTTGTCAGCTAACGCTTGATAGGCTGCATATCGGTCGATGAGAGGCATCCCATGCAAACGGGCAAAAATATCATCGGAAATAGCATCCAACTCTTTCTGGGGATTTGCAGTCGCTATCTGATCAATCAGCCGATGATGAACACTATCGGCAAAACCTCCGAAAGCCTGTGCAAACATCTGCTGGAAGGCTTTTACGTCTGCATTCTGTTCTATAAACGATTGAGTATCTTCGGTCTTCAACTGTGAATAAGGTTTGTCTGCATCCGCAATAAACAATTCTTCGCGCAAAGAAGGGAATGTGTCCCAATATTTTTGAAGTTCATCAATCTCGCTGTGAGGAATGCCTCCGAACATGGTGGCATAGATGTCGAACTTCTCAACAGGATCACTGGAATCTACATAACGAGGGATGTTCAGATTGTAACCGTTTTGACGGATTTCATCACGGGACACTGTACGGGAATATCCGGGAACTGTTTTACGGTCGCGTACCGTATCGGCAATACGTTTGATGTCACATTCGCGCAGCTTGTTGTTTTTTCCTTCCTTGACAAAACCCTTTGAGGCATCGATAATCAACACGTCGTCATTGTCACGATGCTGTTTGAGCACCATGATGAGGGTAGGGATACCTGTACCAAAGAAGATATTGGCCGGCAGTCCGATAATGGCATCGATGTTGTTCTTCTCAATCAAGTTGCGACGTATTTTGCCTTCCCCTTCACTATTTTCATCGGCATCACCACGGAAGAGAACACCGTGAGGAAGTACAATTGTCAGGATACCGTCTGGTTTAAGGTGATGGAGTTCATGAAGCAGAAAGGCGTAGTCGGCTTTGCTTTTAGGAGCTACACCATAATCCTTAAAACGCGGATCCAGTTCACGGTCGTTGGCATCCCACTGTTGCGAATAGGGAGGATTGCTGACAACAGCATCCACGTAAAGCGGTTTTCCGATATCTCCACCGTCAGTCTGCAAAGGCCAGTCCTCTTCCAGAGAGTCGGCACAACGAGTATTGATGTTGTCTGGTTTGATACCACGCATCACCAGATTCATACGGGTCAAGTTGTAGGTGTTTTCCTTCAGCTCCTGCGCATAGTATTTCACCTTGTTCTTGTCTTCGATATGACGCCCAACCGATTTACCGATGGTAATCAGCAAGGAACCTGAACCGCTTGTAGGGTCATAAATTTCAATTTTGTCTTTATTCTTATGGTGTTCAGCCACAATTTCAGACATCAAGATAGCCACCTCGTGAGGCGTATAGAACTCTCCAGCCTTTTTCCCGGCATTGGCTGCAAAGTTACTGATAAGATATTCATATACATATCCCAGCACGTCATAGTCCTGACGACCGTCTGTGGGAATGTCCTTGATTAGCTTGATGAGATCCTTAATGGCACGTGTCTGCGAGGCTGGGTTCTCACCCAGTTTACTCAGGCCAGCCTGTAAAGTCTTGAAGATGTTCTCGTAGACATGTTTGTAATGAGGGCTAATCAGACGGTCGAAACTGCTGAGTGCTCCGCTCAAGTCGGCTACACTAAATTCAGAATTGGGCTTCAGCCAGGTAGCAAACAGATTTTGGTATTCAATGAAGTAGCCAATGTTGTTTCTGCAATACTCCATCATCATAACTGCTTCCTGATTCTCATGATCTTCTACAAGTGTCACAATATCCTCATCAGTCCATCCGATACTGTTCAGATAGTTCACCTCATTGTCTGACAGAAATTTATAGAAAATCAAGCCAAGAATATAATCTTTGTATTCGTTGGCTTCTATCTTGGAGCGCATCTTGTTGGCAGATGCCCATATCTTATTGGCAAGTTGTTGTTTGTTCATAAAATCAATTTTAAAAATAGCTTACTCTATGTGTGAATATCATAAGCAAAGATGTAAATAAAGAATGCAGACATTCTGCATTTATTGAGAATACTTAGTATATAGGAATCTCATTCATCAGACTCTCTTAGCAGGTCCTTAACCTCCACGTTAAGTACTTTAGCTATTTGAAATAGCATTTCCAAACTAGGTTGTGCCGTATTGGTACACCATTTGGAGATGGTAGCAGGATCTTTCCCCACTTGCTCTGCCAGCCATTTATTGGTCTTTTCCTTCTCGGCGAGCATCACTTTGATTCGGTTTATTTTTTTGTTGGGCATATCTCATCTTTAATTAACAATAATACAAATATAATCCTTTTGCCTAAAAGAGCAATTGAGTTTTAATTAATAATTAGATGTAGAAGGAATTTTTATTGCGTATAATTCAATTTTTACGGTATTATGGCCGAGAACAATGCATCTAAGAGATTTTGATTAAGATAAATTGTTTACTTTTGAAGTATAGACAATCTTAAAATTGATTTTTATGAATGATAATATTGAATATGAGAAATTTACTCAAGAGATTTATAATGAGATTTTGAAGAATTTGTATGTAAAGAATATAGATGTTAAGCATAATGTGAAATTGACTGGAAAGTCAGGCCAGAAGCATCAAATAGATGTGTACTGGGAATATCAATATGATAATACCACATTTAAGATTGTAATAGAGTGTAAGAATTATAACCACACAGTATCTATTGGTAAAGTGAGAGACTTTTTTGGTGTTCTTTATGATTTGGGAGATGTCAAAGGTATAATGGTTACCAGAAAGGGTTATCAGGAAGGTGCAAAGAAGTTTGGTGAGCATTACAGGATTGATTTAATGGAATTAAGAGAACCGGAAGAGGGAGAGGCTATTGTTGCTGAAACCACATTAACTATTGATAGTCCTGTTAGACATAGACTTTTTCAGGTTGATGAAGATTGGGCTAAAGCACATGATTTTAATATCCAATTATATAAAAAACGACTGGACTGTTTGAGTCTTTCGCCTAGTAGCAACAAATGGATTAATGCAACCCATATTCCTTTAACAACTAAAGAAAATAAGATTAGAAATGCAAAAGATGAGATTATTACAGATATACAGAAATTAGAAGAAGAATTACCTGAAAATTGCGAACAAAATAAAGACTATGTATTTCCATTTGACGATGCTTATATAAAAACAGATTGCGGAAATATCAAGATTAAAGAAATCAAGTTTGAATATGAGAATCATACAGAAACAAAACAGATTAAAATTGATGCACAAAACATAACCAAGGCAATACTTAAAAATACGATTAGTAAGGAGGTACAGTTAATAGGGAAAACATATATGGACTATAAGTCCCAAATGAAGTAGTTTGTTCTTTACTTTGTTGTATGTTATTTATAAAAATTCGGACTGAATAATATCGAAGGACAACTGTACTTTCCCTCTCTATTAACGGCAAATAATGGATTTACAAAATAAAAAAGGAGAGAAAAACCTCTCCTTTTTTTAAAATCCACATTACACCTCCAACTCCTTCAACGACAACCCATAATTATATTGTCTGAAAAATCCTCTGTGGATAAGTTTCAGACCAAGGGTCTGATAATACTTGTAATCATCATCTTCGGTGCAGAGGTATTTGTACCCATAGCGCGGGGCGTACTCCTTGAAGAAGCGGGCAAGGTCTTTCAGATTTTCCTGTTGGTTTCGTTTGAAGTTGCTGCGCACAATGATAATGCTCCAGTCGGGGATGCTGCCAACGCCGCAACTGTATTCCCAGAAACGGATGTATAAATCCATTTCGCCTACATGGACAGAAACACAAATGCCGTTGGCGTTGTGTATGACGGAACAACAGTTTCTGTAACCGAATCTCTCACACAAATAGAGATTGAAATCATAAATAAAATCGGAATAGTTCATAATAATTTGAATTTTGATGGTTAATAAAAAATTGATTATAGACTGAAACCTCGCTTGCGTTTCGGTTTCTTTTTCTTCTTTTTAAGCCGGTTGGCCTGTATCGCTTCCTCCGTATCATAATCCGTAGGAGAGGGTGTGAACAATCCCACACTGATGCCGGAATGATTCTCCTGCTGGTATTCATGCCGAGGTTCCTCGCGTATGGTTGCTGCCTGTACCTGACGGTTCATGGTAGCGGAAAGAGCGTTATATCTCAGTTCCTGGTCGATGTTCAGGTAACTGAACTGACGGTCAATCTTGGAACCGCTAAAGGTCAGTTGGTCACATGTGAACTTGACACCTTGCATCTCTCCGGTCGTGCGACTTAGCTTCCATTGCGTATCAATTCCGTATTTCCGTAAGGCCAGTCTCAGCTCACTCCAGCTTCGGGCGTTCGGAACCTCTCGTTTCAAGGCATGATAGATAAAATACTTTACCTTGTCATGATGACGTAACCGCATGAAATTGACATGCTCTTTTCCTTCGGCAAAATGCAAACGGTAACGGGCTGTCAGCATCTTGCAGACCTTTTCATTCCGGTAGCGGTCGTTCTTGTCGCTGATGGTGCGTCCGTCATTATCCACACGGTTGTAAACGATATGACAATGCGGATGATTACGGTCGGTATGCCGGGCGATGATGAATTGCGTGCTCACGATTCCCATCAGCTTCATATAGTCATGGGCGATCTTTAGCATCAGCCCATCATCATCACGGATGCGATCCCCGTCCTCTGCGGAGAAGCTCAATGATATATGGCCGACCTTGTTCTTGACCTTGTTGTTCAGTAAAGTCTGCAACTCGAATTGTTCCGCTATTTCTTCAGGCGAGCCGTAGACACCAACCGCTTTCAGCAGGCGCGATTTATCTTCTTTCAGCACATAGTTTACGCACCCGGAAAACGATGTACCCTTGACAATTTTACCGATCATCCTTGAGCTGTTTTATGAGTTGTGAAATCTGTTGAATGGCGGTACTGCACTCATCGGCCACACGATAAAAACCGTAAGCATTGGCTCGTCTGGCAAGCTGGTTCAGATTTGTGCTTTCGCCAATCAGTTTTCGGATGATGTCAAGATTTTCTCTTGTAATCCGTTCGCGCACCGTACCGTGTTCGATGAGTGAACGCACTACTTCGCTTTGACTGCGTTTACTGCGTCGGCTGAGTGCTCTGAGCCAGCCGAATTGTTCGTCTGTAAGACGGATTGTAACTGTATTTTTCTTGTCCATAATATTCGCTTTTGAGATTAATAATTGTGACCATCGGGAGCTGTCTCACCTTCTTTTGAGGTGAGCAAGTGGCCGGGAAATGTAATACACCGGCATAAACTTGCTCCAGTGAAAAAGGAGTGAATCAGACATCTGACAATCATCGTTTGAAAAGTCCTTTCCGAGTATGTTGAACCGTTGCTGAAAGCGGTGCTTTCTCCACATTGACAAGCTGTAAATCGAAAGTTTCGACCAGCGTTTTCAAGGCCGGATTCAACGTGATAAGACGATTGAAAATTGCGTCCTTTGTCTCTTCTCTCAGCAGAAAATCGGCAATGTCATAACCTGCATCACGTTCTTCTTTTGTTGCGTTTCTTTCCATAAAATCGAAAAGAGAAACCTCTATTCCCAGGCTCCGGATCATCTCCATTTTACTGTTCCAATAGTCGGTCGCCCCCAGGTCGGGGAAGAGCAGAACACGTCGGTTTCTCAATACGCTCATGGCATCCCGATTAAACGCTCCATTCTTTCCACCCGAAGCAATCCAGAGGTATTGTGGCAGGTAAAAGCTGGAAATCAAAGCGCTTTTCTCACTCTCCACAAGGGCAACCGGACGCTGCTGGTCGGAGGACAAAAGGTGCTCACCAAACAGGCATTGCCGGAGATTGAAATTCTCTTTCTTCAGAAGGGAATGTACCCACGTGATGTAGTTGTGCGGCTTTTTAATCCGTCTTCCGTTTTCAGGATTGTAGAGCATCACTTTTCCGGTGCGTACCCGTCCGGAAATATCCACCTGCCAGAAGACCGTAGCTCCCGGCCAATGCTTCGAGGTTCCTACATGGTAGCGCAACATTAGCTCTTCGGTAGCCTCCTGTCCGAAATGGAAACTCAGGAACTGAAACAGCTTGTTCGTGTGATACAGTTTCAGGGACTGCCTCATGATTTCCGGCTCAATGAATGAAGGCGCAGGAGGCAGACTGATACGTGGCTTTGACATCGGCGCAAACTCTTCGCTCAATCGCTCTTTGGCCATCGGGTTCTCGTCAAAATACATTTTGGGCGTATAGTTGTAGCCGCACTTCTGTTCATGGTTGCATCGCCCTACATAATCGGGAAAGCTGATTTGCTTCTCCGTATCGATGTATTTGGCGAAACAACTTTTGCGGTGGCAGTTCGGGCATGTGTGCCGGGTGCTGACACCTTTGTATGGTTCTAATGTGAATCTGTAGTTCATTTTTCTTTCTGTTTGGATGTTACTATGCACATTTTCGCAACTTCACACCCCCCTCGGTTGCGAAAATGTGCGTAGTAACAAGGTTATTTACTGTATTCTCCATGATTCTCTTTTCTGAATAATGTTCCGATGTGTCGTTTTAGAAACATCTTGAAAGCATGCTCTTTCATCCCGTAACTTTCAGCAATGCCGATACCTTCTGCAGTTGTAAATCTCTGCGGCAGGTTCAGATAGATGTTGCGGTGCAATTCGCTCAACTGTTCCTGACTAACGGCAGTCTGCATTTTTACGGCTGTAGTCCGAAAATATTCAGTCAGCAGGATGGCACGGTTCACGCTTTCAAGGTCAATCGTACGTTTGTCGCACTCTCCACAAGTCCATCGGGCAAGCTGGATAATCAGACAAAACCGGATAATGTAGATTTCCAGTTTGCAGTAAATACCGACCAAAGCATCATTGGTTTCCATATCACATTGGCGGGCATTTTCATGCTGCCAACCGTAAAGTCGTTGCTTGGCATCTTCATCGAATGGTAGGCATTGAGGCTGCAACTCATTATTCTCGTCATGCGAACAATCCTGAGCAATCAGCTTGTCTATAATCTGTTGCCACTGGATTTCCAGTTCTTCAGAAGTTTCCCGGTCGTTCCATCTGCTTTTCAAGACAGATTCAGGCATTACGAAAAGAATACGGTCAATAAAACCGTTACTCGAACGCTCGCCCTTGACCAGTTCGCCCAGAATCTTCTTTTGGATGGTACCGATAACAGAGATATAGGGACGTTTGATAAAAATGGAACTTTGCGTACTCTTGCGGTCTGAAATCGTGGGCTTGGCATTGAACACCGAAAGCCAGAACTGTTCTTCCGAACCGTTATTATAGCGGTTGAAGTTCTTGAACCAGGCAGACAGTTCGTCCGACCAAAGGCAGAGTCCTCTGGGATTTTGGGCATGTATCAGGCTCAATCCTTCGGGAGTGATATCCGAAACAAGAAAGCGTCTGCGCACGGGAGCCTGCGGAAACTCATCCAAACCGGCTTCCATGCGTTCCTTTTTGCTCATGGACATAGTGCGTTCATACTCGGCATACAACTTCTGATATTCTTGATTCTGACAATAGTCGTGCTCGATAAACGGCTGGAAAGCGAAACTCAGCGGATGACTTTTATTGGCTCCAGGGCGTCCAATCAGTGCCATATACAGAATGGGACTTTCCAGCCAGTTGCGCTTCACCTGTACCAGATGGGAGTTGCCAATCCCCACGGCAATAGCCGCAAGGATAGCCGCAGCAACATAATCCACGGGATAGCCCTGACAATCGTGCAAACTGCTGATGATACGCTGAATCCTGATAGGAAAGACTTCTATCGGGAACTCACCACCGGACATTTTGGCTCCGATGCGTACAGCCTCGCCGATAATACCTTCTGCTGTTAATTTGGAGGTTTCCATAGCCGTGCAAATCAAAAGTTATAGCCTCCCTTTGGTTTGCGCTTCGCTCCATGTACTATCTCCGCTGCCTGTTCCTGAAGTGACATGGCCCGCATTTGCTTGCGTCCGGTCTCAATCCATTGCAGCAACTCATCTTCATAGAAGTAGAGTTTCTTTCCTCGTTTGTAAGCCGGAATCAGTCCTTTACGAGCAAGCGTGTAAATGGTAGGTTTTGCCTTTCGTGTGATTTTACAGGCTTCGTCAATTTCAATAAGACGATGCTTGTCGGAAGAAGCCTGCGGTTGCAATGCCGCCACCATCTGCCGGATTTGTTCCATCTGTTCTGTGAGATAACCTACCGCCTGCGGCAGCTTATCAAAAGTGATTTGTTCGTTTGCCATACGTACTCGTTTTTAATTGTTCGCTGGCAAAGGAAATTGGTGTTTTGATGGTGGAAAATATCACCGGAATATAACTGAGTAATAAATAAATTATGATATTTATTGGATAATTCAAATAAAACTATTATTTTCCCATTTGCTAAGAAGTTAAATATAAAGATGTTATGATTAGACATACACATTTTTCAATTAGTGGTAATACAATTGAATGTATTGTATATCTTGAATGTTTAAAAAAGGTTGGTAATAATGTTTTTGATGTCTATATAGATTTTCGTCAAATTAAAGATCTAAATCATTTTGTACAATCTAATCCTAATAATCAGATTTTTAATAAAATTGGTCCAACCTATATTGAACTCCTATCATTAAAAACAAATAAGAGATTATTGACAGGATGTTATTATAAATTAAATATTGATTTGCTTAATAGATTTGATTTTGTTGAAAATACGGAATCTTTATTTATAAAGCGTTCCTATAATTTAAACAATATGCAATATCCTGGAGTTGACACTGAAGAGATTTTACAAAAACATACTGTTTTGGATCCACAAGAACTTTTTCGTAATAAAATAAATGGTCAATTCACAATAGAAGAATTACATAATTATAATTTAAAATTATGTGTTAGAGATGTTGGACAAGCAAATTGGAATGAGTTAATAGATAATAATATTGTAAAATATGTTTATGACATAGGAGCAGAGCTACATTCTAAAATCGATGATGTAAAAAAGCTGTTTTATGAACGTGTTGACGATTATAAACGAGATAAACCAATATTAGTATTATCTCATTGGGATATAGACCATATTCAATGTATGTTATACGTTGATATTCAAACAATAAGAGATTGTTTTAGTAAATGTATTTGTATAGATATGATGAAGACTATAACATCTCTCAAAATTTATAATAATATTCTTAAGGCCTTGGGAAAAGATAATGTATATTGTATTAGACCTGCTGATCGAACTAATGGAATAACAATGCATTTATGGAATAGAATTGGCAATATTGCTTTCTATAAAGGGGAAAAAAGTAGAAATATTAATTATGCAGGGTTATGTATGTTTGTTTCAGGTAAAATAAAAAGTGCAAATTTTACAGGTGATATAAAATTGATACAAGCTAAATATGTTTATGATCAAGAAAAGGAGTTTAATTCCAATACTATAGACGGACATATATTAGTTGCTCCACATCATGGAGGTGATTATGGGAAGAAAGCTCGTAGTTATTCGCAACCTACAACAGATGTTGTAATCTCTGTTGGAGCAGGAAATAGTTATGGTCATCCTGAAAAATATATGTTATCTTATTTGCAAGAACTTTGTAGCAACAACATTAATAGGACTGATAAAAACGGGGATGTAGTAAAAAGTATATAATGTGTTATATTTACTTTGCTATATTCATATCTAATTTAATTTTGCATACTGATTCTGTGTGAGACATTTTACGCTCAATAGTTGAGATTTCCAAATCGCGGAGAGTGTGGTCAAAGACATTTTTAATGAATGTGGCTGTGTGAATGCGCTTTTTGCTGAACGCTTTACCAATATTCCATCCAAAGTGCATTATATCAACGCTTTTAAGTTGTGAGTCAACCTTTACAGGCGATATCTTTTGTAAGGTATCGCCTGAGCTATATTCTGCGACATATGCACATAGACGGTTGAGGTCTTCTTCACTCATATAGGCAACCATTGTTTGCTTCGTATAGTTGAGAACCTTTTCCAATTTGGTTTGAATAGCGCGATTCTTTTCTGCAATAGCATTGGTGCGCATGACTTCATATTCTGAAGGTTCGGAGATTGTTTCTTCAGTGGTAGGAGCAGACTCAATGACATCAGGTGTAGCTTGGTTTGAATCTTTGATTGTAGGGGCTTCCGGAAAAGAAACGGCGTCATTGTTATCTTTCATCTTTTGAAAAGCAGAGAAACAAAATAGAAAAGCTTCTATGCGTGGCAGCAGAAACTGATTGAAAGTTATCTGCAAACTGGAATATAGTGCTGTCAATACAATAACCGTTGCAAAAAATGCAACTGTACTACTGAAGTCATCAATACCTTTTGATAAAACAAATTGGCGGATTAAAATACCAAAGACTAGAATGACTCCAAACACCAAGGAATAAAGTGCTATATATTCTGCTTTTTTCTGATTCATGATGATATTTGCTAATTGTTCAGCTACAAATATATAGGATTATTTTTTCAAAAAATCAATAGTATTGGCCTACTATGGCCTTTTGACAATAGATTTCATCAAAAGACATAATATTACACACTAATAATCAATGAATTGTAATTATTTCAATTTTTAATGAGACTTTTATAAGAACTATACTAATTCCTGATAAAATTATTATTCTAATATTCGATTAGAGATAATATTTCTTTTGTTAGATGCTAATGTTTGGCTATAATTTAGTATCTTTATGAAACTATAAAATAGAATTATATGGCAAATCATTATAGTACATATTTCAATATTACGCATGAAGATTTAGTTAATAGAGGTGTATATAATGCATTTCTAGATAAGGATTCATTACTCCATATAGATCCATTATTATTAAAAGATTGTACAATTCCTGAATTTAAAAATGCTTATGAAGATTTTCTTCAATATTTTAGAGGTTTTGTTGCATTAACTAATGCAGCTAGAAGTAAATCGACTAAAGATAAATTTTTTAAAAGGATTGTAGATAGATACACATTAAAAGAAATTTCAAATACTGGATTAGGTTATTCAACGGGAAATACACGTGGAAGAGGTATAAGTGGAGCCTTGTCTATTCAATTAGCAGAAAGCACATACGATATTATAAAAGCAGGAATGACAGATCCTGAGATCTTTTGTCTGATGCAATTAATTGAGGATAATATGGGGCCGGATAGAATCAGTGATATGACTATTTCTATTTTACATGAACATTTTCTTGCATATACCCAACGTATTAGTGCAGAATTGAAACTGCCGACAAAACTATATAGATATTCATACGATTTATCGTTCAATGTACCATTTTATCAAAATAAACCAATACTATTTATTCCGACACAGTTCTTATGCGATTTACCATATGCTATAGACTATGATGATATAGATAGAGTTTGTGATTACAATAATAGATTGAAACAGAAAATAGCAAGTATTATAGGTGTTTGTTGGACAGAATGTCTTAAATATAAGAAATCTGATTGGAAATCTTTAATTTGCAACAATAGAGATTGCTATGATGTTGCAATTGAGTATTTTAAGAAAATTAAGGGAATACCATATGATTTTAATGAAGATAGAAAAGGACAATATAAAGATATATTACTGGCTGAATTATTAAGTAAAGTCCCATTTTTATGCAATATTGAAAAATCTAAAAACATAAAAGAAGAGGTTTATGAACTTTCATTAGCAATGTGTAATCAATTTAAAAGACTTGTAGAAGATTTGCGTCTATCAGAGCTATTATATCGCAAAGGTAGAAAACCAGATGAAACTGATTGGCAACTAATGTTATTTATGGTGGCAGACACGTATAGAAATGCTGGACAATTTGATGTTGCTATTTCTCGCGAGTCTAACCCTGGAGTTGGAGAACTTGATTTTCAAATAACACGTGGTGCAAAAGCAAATACAGTTGTGGAAATTAAACGTTCATGTAATAAAGATTTAATGCATGGATATCGGACGCAATTAGCTGCATATATGAAAGCTGAACAAGCTACAAGTGGTATTTTTATGGTTATTGTTGAGGATGACTCTATTGATTATATAAAAGCCCAATTAAATGAGGTCAAAAAAGATATGATTGATAAAGGAGAATACATTCCTAAAGTTATATTTATTAATGGGAAACATCAGCCATCTGCCAGTGCCCCCAGTTATAAAAATCCGACATTATAAATATAATGAGAAGGGAGTGTATGGTTTATAACAACACACTCCCTTTTAAATTATTTCAACGAAATCTTATTCGCCGTCTCTCGCTTCTTGGAGTTAACCAAATCAGCATAAATTTGTGTCGTGGTGACATTCTTATGCGTCAACATCTTCGATACTGTGTAAATGTCTGTGCCTAAAGAGATTTGGATGACCGCATACGAGTGCCTAAAGCAGTGGAAGGTTATGTGTTTTCTGATTCCGGCTTCGGCAATCCATTGTTTCAAGGGATGATGAGTCATGGAGCGGGTTAAGCCTTTGAAGACTTTTCCGGTGCCCCATTCGCCACACAACTCCAGTGCCTCTTGACTAATGGGGAGGGTAGCCTCGGTTTCTGTCTTTTCGGTGCAGATACGGATATAGTAACCTTGATCCGGGCCAACCTCAAAATCACGCCAGTCCAGCTTCAGAATATCACTGATACGGAGACCGGTCATACAAGCGAATAGGGAGGCTTGTTTTAAGACTGGAATCTTGCATGGCGTAGCCGCCAGTTTTTTGACTTCATCAAGTGTCAGATACTCTTTCTTGACCTCTTTCCATTCGATTTTTTCCAGAAAGTCGTTCAAGTTCTCACGCAACATCTTCTCTTTATAGGCTATTTTTAATAAGGCACGGAACGTCGAATAATAGCCAGCTGCCGAATTTCGTGAGATATAAGCATTGGGATGATTGATTTGTTTGCATTTGAGCAGGTAATCCCTGAACTTCTCGCACAGTTCCACGGTGACATCGCCAAAGGTACATTTGCCGCCGACAAATTTCTCAAAGTGATTGTAAACACAATCCCATTTCTCATACTTTTCCCGTGCCTTTGTCCGGAAGTAGGCGAGGAAATCTACCTTTTGCTTGTTCTTGTCCAGGAACCCGAATTCTTCATTGATAAGCGACTGGACACGGATACAGCGGATGGCCTCTGCCTTATTCAGCATATCCTGATTGAACATTCTTTGCTGCTCGTTCTTGGGCTTGGCATAGATGTAAATGCCGAGGAATTCCCGGCGACTCATCTTCATCGTGTAAGGATTGCGAATGGCCGGATAATAATCCAGATAAAGAGATATGCGGTCGTTACGCAATGGCTTTTGTCTCAAAGTTACGTTGGTGCATGTAAGTGTCATAGCTATATTGTTTTTTGATTAATACTTGTTTTTGTTGCAAATAAAATAGGTGTTCTAATGGTGATGTTTATCACCGGAAAATAACTTTCGACTCATTCTATCTTTGGAGGCTCAAAGAACTTGTCCAGCTCTGCCCGCAGGATCTTGGTATATTTACCGACCTTGATACGGGGAATATTATGGTATTTCACATAATGGTAGAGTTGATCTCGTGTCAGATTGAATCGCTCCATCGCTTCGGCAATGGTGTAGTATTTGGGCTCTTCTGGGGCAATGAGACCTTTGGCAATGTCCACATGCTTTTGGGAGTAGTACACCATGATGCCGACCTTCTTCTTGGGAATGGCATTCTTTGAAACAAAAGAATAGATGGCCGTCAGTGTCATACCGAACTTCTCCTGTATGTCTTGCGTGCTGTACCATTCCTTGATTTCAGGATCGGGAGCTTTCTTTGCAAAGTAGTCATCAATATGCTTTTTGCTCCAATAGGTTTTACCACGGTGAAAGGTTCGTGGAATATTATGTTCCTTAGCGATATGAAATATCCAGGAATCCTTTACGCCATACTTCTCCTTGACTTCGGCGGTGGTGTAGAAATCATTAATGGAAGGTTTGTCTCTTACCGGAATCTTAAATTCTATAGGCTTATTGAATAAGTTATCAATATCTTCCTTTTTCAATAGAAATTTATATCCAAGTCGAGAGGCTTTTAATTCACCTCTTTTCAGATAGCCATAAAGAGTAGGTCGGGTTACGCCTATGTATGTGGCAGCTTCTGTGATAGTAAGAATAGGCTTGTCTCTGATCTTCTCAATCGGCTTTTCCTTGATGACTTTTTCGACAATTTGGTTGTTAGCCTTAATAGAAGCTTCACGTTTCTTCTGTTTATACAGAAGGTTTGCACATCTGTGCGAACAACAGGTTGTAGTCATTTTATGCGCAATGAATTCTTGCTTGCACCACGCACAGATTCGTCTGATTTCAATGTTGCTACTCATGTTATTTCTCCTTATTTCTCCAATATTTTTGTATAACTCCGTAAAATCCCGTAAAATGGCGTAAAAGTTCTCCACGACCTTGCCAACGATAATCCTCAGATTTTCGTGGTGAGGTACACAAGAGGTACAAAAAATGGCGTAAAAAGGCTTAGCAACGATTATCAACGATACTTGTGCAACAAAAAAGGCGCCCCATAAAGAGCGCCATATTAATCGATTACAATCAATTTAATTCATTGATAATCAGATAGTTACTTGCCGATGCAAAAATGTTCGAAAATATTCCCAAGTACCATATCGTTCGTAACTTCCCCTGCAATATCGCTTAGATGGAAAATGCATTCGCGGATATCTTGTGAAACAAAATCTCCGGATAGATTTTCTGCTAGTCCTTGTTGGACCCGGTGGATGGCTTCCAAGGCATGGGTCAAAGCCTCGTAGTGGCGTATATTCGTGACAATGACATCGTTTTGGGTAACCGTGGGCAGGTTAGCGGCAGAGATTAGCATTTGCTGAAGCTTGTCGAGGTTGGTACGTCCTTTGGCAGAGATGGAGATGCATTGCACATTAGTAGCGGCCACGGTGAAACTGGAGTTGGGGATGGTTGAGGCATCTTGCACCAGATCGGTCTTGTTGAATACGAGAATGAGCCGTTTCCCTTCGCAACGGGGAAGTATCTGGGTAGTTAGTTGTGGTATCCGTGAGACGGCATTCGTGGCATCAACTATCCAGAGCACGATTTCCGCCTGCTCCAATTTCTGGAAGGTTCGCTCAATTCCTAGGTTCTCGATGGTGTCGTTCGTTTTGCGTATACCTGCCGTATCAATAAATCGGAAAGTTATCCCACCAAGATTGACTGTGTCTTCTATCACATCGCGGGTTGTCCCGTGTATGTCGCTTACAATGGCTCGTTCCTCGTTTAGTAGTGCATTCAACAGGGTGGATTTACCAGCGTTCGTTTCGCCGATGATGGCTACGGGCACGCCGTTCTTGATGGCATTGCCTACACTGAAGGATTGTACTAAACGGGAAATTACCTGCTCTATGCCGTCTGCTAGGAGACATAGCTCGGAGCGGTCGGCAAATTCCAGTTCTTCGTGGTCGCTGAAGTCCAGCTCCAGTTCTATGAGTGATGTGAAGTGCAGCAATTGGTCGCGTAGTGAGGCCAGCTCTTTACTGAACCCACCGCGCATTTGGCTCATGGCGAGGCGGTGAGTGGCGGCAGAGGTGGAGGCGATGAGGTCGGCCACGGCTTCGGCCTGGCTTAGGTCCATTTTGCCACCCAAGAAGGCCCGTTGCGTGTACTCACCGGGAGCGGCCAGGCGGCAACCATTACCGATGAGCAGTTGCAACACCTTCTGAAGAATATAGCTCGAACCGTGGCACATGATTTCCGTGCTATCCTCGCCCGTGTACGAGTGGGGGGCACGGAATAAGCTTACAAGTACTTCGTCTATGATGTTTTCTTCTTCATGGATATGACCGAAGGTAAGTGTGTATGGCTTGGCATCCTTCAGCTTCTTCCCCTTCCAGGCAGGGGTAAATATGCGGGATGTTATCTCTATGGCATCCGGTCCGGAGACACGGATGCATCCTATGGCTCCCCCTTGGGCGGTGGCTATGGCACAAATAGTATCTTGGTTCATTTTATCCGGCTTATTTTTATTCAGCAAAGATAATGGTTTCTTTACAAAAAAGAGAGATGACGATTCAACTTATGGGCTTTTGTTGTAACTTTGTACAAATCGATAATGGATAGATGCTTATAAAGCCTAATCCGTCTCTGTGCCCATTGTGGTCATAGCAGAACATTGCTGCTATACAGACCTGCAACGGGCACGTCAAGCAGGATGTGATGAAGTCTTTACTAAACCTTACTCCCTGGACTGGCTGAAAGAGAGGGTGAAGCATTTCTTGAAGGATACTTAGATACGGTCGAGTACTGTTTTGATAAGAGTATCTATCGTATTCTTGTATCCCGTGTTCGCTTCTTTTATCAGGCGGTTGGCAATGACCATGCATACTGTCATGGCCTTGTGCCCCATCAGACGGCTCAAGCCTGCCAGGGCAGAACTTTCCATCTCGAAGTTGGTGATGCGGTAGCCGTTGTATTCAAATTTTTCAATCTTTTCATTCTGATGCGGGTCGGCAAGCGGCACGCGTAACTCGCGTCCTTGAGGTCCGAAGAAGCCCCCGGCGGCAATCGTTACGCCACGTACCATGTCGTCTTGTGCGATGCGGTCTATCAGTTCAGCACTTGCATCAATGACGTAGGGGGCAGGGGCACACATGTTGCCGGACCATCCCATATGGTTGAGGAAGGCACGCTCCATGGGCAGGTCGCACACGGAGTTGCGCCCGGCATAGAAGTTGAGCAGACCGTCGAAACCGATGGATTTTTCAGAACATACAAATGTACCCACCGGAGTGTAGGGTTGCAAGCCGCCGCAGGTGCCGATACGTACCAGCTCAAGGCTACGTAGGCGGGGCTTTTCTTCGCGCGTCTCGAAGTCGATGTTTGCCAGGGCATCCAGTTCATTCATCACGATATCGATGTTGTCACATCCGATACCGGTGGAAACCACCGTAATACGTTTCCCCTGGTAAGTACCGGTGATAGTCTTGAACTCGCGGCTTTCCACTTCACATTCCTTGTTCTCGAAATGGGAGGCAACCAGTGCCACCCGTCCGGGGTCGCCTACCAAGATGATTTTGTCTGCCAGCCATTCGGGCTTTACGTGAAGATGAAATACAGAACCGTCTTCATTGATGATCAGTTCGGAAGAGGCGAAATATTTTTTCATTTGATTGAGTTTTTAATCTTTTTGTTTATAAATAGAAACGCCGGGAACCGATTCTTGTTCACCGGTTCCGGCGTTTCTGTCAGTTACTTTTCGAGTTATTTGCTCAACGGCTGGCTGGTATTGCCCGTCGTCGGTTTGGCAATGTTTTCGCGCATGGAAGTGTCAGCTTCTATATTCTTCATCCGGTAATAGTCCATGATGCCCAGATTGCCGTTGCGGAATGCTTCGGCCATGGCCTTGGGTACTTCCGCTTCTGCCTCGATAACTTTGGCACGGGCTTCCTGGGCCTTTGCCTTCATTTCCTGCTCTGTGGCTACGGCCATGGCGCGGCGTTCCTCTGCCTTGGCTTGAGCAATGTTCTTGTCGGCATTGGCTTGGTCTATCTGCAGGGCGGCACCGATATTCTTACCTATGTCAATGTCAGCAATGTCAATGGACAGAATTTCGAATGCCGTTCCGGCATCCAAGCCCTTGCGTAATACCAGTTTGGAGATAGAATCCGGATTCTCTAATACAGACTTATGGTTCTCTGACGAACCGATGGAGGAGACAATGCCTTCGCCTACACGGGCCAGAATCGTGTCTTCTCCGGCACCTCCCACCAATTGGCGGATATTGGCGCGTACCGTTACACGGGCTTTGGCAATCAGCTGGATACCGTCTTTGGCAACAGCTGTCACGGGAGGGGTGTCGATTACTTTGGGGTTAACGGACATCTGTACGGCTTCGAATACGTCACGACCGGCAAGGTCGATGGCGGTTGCCATCTGGAACGGCAACTCGATATTGGCTTTAGAAGCGGATACCAATGCGTGTACCACCCGCTCTACGTGGCCTCCGGCAAGGTAGTGCGCTTCCAGTTCGTCGCGCGTGATGTTTTGCAATCCTGCTTTGTGGGCTTCAATCATGCCGGGCACAATGATATAAGGAGGAACATTACGGATGCGCATCAGGAAAAGTTGTACCAGCGAGATATTTACTCCCGATACTTTGGCGGACAGCCACAAGAAGAACGGTACATAATGGAAGAAAAGTACCAGGAAGATAATGCCTCCTATAATGAGGAAGGCGGTTAAATACATTGTGCTTGGATCCATGAGATTAAATATTAATTGTTAGTTATAAATAGGTTGATTTCAGAAATTTCACTGCTTGAGCCGCTCCACTAAGAGGACTCCGTCTGCAATACGGTCTACGATAATCGGAGTCTTTTCGTTCAGGAAGCCGTCTGATGACTTCACTTCCACGATGTCTCCGTTGATTTCGGCATAGCCGATAAGAGCCAGGCGGGTAGTGGTGATGCCTACATCGCCTACCTTGACTTTTTCCTCTGCACTACGGTCTACTTTGGAGGTGATGTTTTTTTTCAATGCAATTTTGTCGAGTGTCTTGGAGCGCATGAACCATACCAACGAGCCGATACAAGCCAGGGCAGATATGATAAGCGTAATGACACCTGCCGTGGTGCCCATATAGGCAAAGGCATAGTAGTTGGCAAAGATGATGCAACCTCCTGCCAGAAAACCGGCAATACTGATGCCCGGAATTACGAATAATTCCACTAAGAACAAGATTATTGCTCCTATAATCAATGAGGCGATAATGAGTATATCCATAGTTGTCTTTATTTGGTGGCTTGCTTTTCTTGGTTGCGCACTTGAATGGCAGTCTGCTCCATCTCAGTGGACAATTGCCGTACACGTTGCTCCAGGTCGAGGATGGCGGCGGACATCTTGTCCTTTTCCTGCTTGTTGGCTCGGGAGTATTCCGAACGCATATCTTCCAGTTTCTCCTGCAGTTGTTTGTAGCTCTGCTCCAGCTGATTGTATTTGCCATACGAGGCTTTGGCCTGCGGGGAGCGGAAATCGTCCAGCTGGTAGTAGGTGGAGTGGTCGTCAATGACGAATTGAAAATCGTGCTTCTTGGTAGTCCGCGGCTTTGCGTTGGCAGCGGTCCGAAGTCTTTCTCGGGCGGCCTCTACAGCATCGGTGTCCGTCCATGTGTCCTTGATAGAGTGAAGTTGCGCCAATGATATCATCTTGTCCGGGTCCATCCCTTCGTAGTTGTACACTTGTTTGGATGAGTTGGGAATGAATACATAGATGCACACTTTGCCTTCGGGCTGGTAACGGTCGGAGGCAAACCATCCCAAGTCGTTGAATTCGTCGATGACGTACATATAGTCGTTGTAGGGCGAATTGAACGGCATGCCCACATTTTCCGGCATCAGATAGGAGTCGGTATTCGTATTGTAACGGGTGACGAAAATGTCATATTCTCCCATCGAGCCAGGGCCATCCGAAGCATAGTAGATAGTGATACCGTCTGTAAGTACATAGGGATAGTCTGCATTCATGGCCTCGTTGATGCTTCCGGGCAACAAGCTGCCATCGCTCCATTTGTCCAGCAACTTGTTGCGCGAAAGGATACTGAGGGTGCTGTCCGGTTGCATTTCGCTATAATATAGCTTGTTGCCCAGCTCCGTTTCGTATACCGTTCCGCCTTCCTTACCGGAATCTTTGAAATAGGCGTCGTACATGAACAGCTTGCCCGATTCGGGGCTGATTTTGTATGCATCCAGGAAATTTTCCTTGTCTACCACAAAGCTGTCGATGAAGCAAACCTCTTCCACACCTTTCAGCATGCGCAAGTTGGATTTGCTTTTTTCCAATAATTGTTCGGCCTCTTCGGTGGAGCGTTTTCTCTTTCTCAGGTCGGAAATGTAGGTCTCATAAGTTTCGATGGCATCTTCGAACCGATATAAATCATTGTATGCCCGGGCCAAATAGAGTTGCCCGCTGGGGACACGTCTTTTGACGGCGTTTTCCAGGTGTTTCAAGGCTTCTGCGGGGTCGCCGGTTTCCAAGCAACATACACCGTACCATAGGTTGTAATTTCCATTGCCAGGTTGTGTCTTGACGAACTTTTTGAAGGCGGGCTTGGCCTCTTCGTATTCTCCCTTCTCGTACAAGGCTTTGGCTTCTGCCAGGCTTTGTGCAGAAATTGTTATGCTTAAAAGGCTGAATAGAAAGAAAAGGATATATTTTTTATTCATATTGATACATGTTTTATTCATATTGATACATGCTGATTTGTTCAGAAGGTCAAAAATACAAATTTATCGTGAATAAAGCTGGTTTCCGTAATTCTATTTTGTTAATTCTTCTTTAAATCGTTCTTTTGCCTTACTTTTGCAGCCGGAAGAGCTATAACTTATAACTCATAACTCGTATCAATGGCACAATTTACTGAAGAAGAAAAGATGTTGCGCCGCATAGACAAGCGGTTTAGCAAAGGTGTGGTGGAATATGGACTGATAGAGGACGGCGATAAGATTCTTATCGGGCTTTCGGGAGGCAAGGACTCTTTGGCGCTGGTGGAGTTGTTGGCACGGCGTGCCCGTATCTATAAACCCCGTTTTTCCATTGTCGCCGTACATGTAGTGATGAAGAATATACCTTATCAGAGCGATGTAGACTATCTGAGGGAGTATGTAGAGTCGTGGGGAGTGCCTTTTGTTCTCTTTGAAACGGAGTTTGATGCCACGACAGATACCCGCAAGTCTCCTTGTTTTCTTTGCTCTTGGAATAGGCGGAAGGCATTGTTTACCGTAGCCAAGGAGCAGGGATGTAATAAAATTGCGTTAGGCCATCACATGGATGATATTCTGGAAACTTTGCTGATGAATATCACCTATCAGGGAGCGTTCAGCTCCATGCCTCCCCGATTGGTGATGAAGAAGTTTGATATGACGATTATCCGTCCGATGTGTCTGGTACATGAGGCGGATTTGATGGAGTTGGCGCAAGTGAGGGGGTATCGTAAGCAGGTGAAGAATTGTCCGTATGAGTCACAATCCAGCCGTAGTACAATGAAAGGCATTCTGAAACAATTGGAGGAAATGAATCCTGAGGCACGCTATAGTCTATGGGGGAGTATGACGAATGTGCAGGAGGAATTGCTGCCTGCAATCATAAAACATTAACCATTAATTATTAAAAAATATATGAAAGCATTTTATACCATTTTGCTATTGATTGTATCTAATATTTTCATGACGTTTGCCTGGTATGGGCATCTGAAGCTACAAGAGACAAAAGTCATCTCCAACTGGCCGTTGTATGCCGTGGTGCTGTTTTCTTGGGTAATAGCTCTGGCTGAGTATTCTTGTCAGGTTCCGGCCAATCGGATAGGCTTTTTAGGCAATGGAGGCCCGTTCTCATTGATGCAACTCAAAGTGATTCAGGAAGTAATCACTTTGATAATCTTTACGGTGTTCACAACAGTTCTTTTCAAGGGAGAAACGCTGCATTGGAATCATTTTGCCGCTTTTGTATGTCTGGTACTGGCGGTATATTTTGTATTTTATAAATGATGGGTTAATCGCATTTGCGTATTATTTCATATACTTCTCCATCCCTTTTGTTAAGAACGTTTGAAGCTTTCCTTCTTCATCCGTATAAATGAAGCAGGCGTCGATATCCGGATGTGCATCCGCCACGCGTTCTGCTTCTTCCAGCCCCATCACCATGAATGCCGTGGCATAGGCGTCTGCACTCATGCAATCTTTGGCGATGACGGTGGCGGACAAGATGCTGTGCTGTACCGGATAGCCGGTACGCGGGTCGATGGTATGCGCATATTTCTTTCCGTCTTTATAGTAGTAGTTGCGATAATTGCCCGATGTAGCCATGCCTAAATCTGTGACTTGCAGCACTGCTTGCAATTCTTGGTTCACTGCCAGTGAGTCGTCTATCGGCTTGTTCAAACCGATGCGCCAAAGTCCATTTTGAGGGTTTTGCCCGTGAACAACTACTTCTCCGCCTATATCGACCATGAAGTTGCGGATACCTTTCTTCTTCAGAAGTTGGGCTATGACATCTACTGCATATCCTTTTGCCACAGCGCTGCATGAGAGCATTATACGCGGGTCTGTTTTCACCACTTTCCCTTCATCGGACAATTCTACTTTTTCGTATCCTGTCATCTCCAGCAGACTGTCTATCATGGCAGAGTCGGGGAAGTTACCCTTCTTGAAGCCAAATCCCCAGGCATTGGCAAGAGGGGCAATGGTGATATCGAAGGCACCATCGGTCTCTTTGGAGATTTCCATACTTCGGTGGAAGACATTGGTAAAGAAAGAGTCGGGCACAATGTCCTCGTTGCGGTTAATGCGCGTAATGGTTGCCGTATCATTGAAAGGGGACAAGGAACCGTCGAAACGTTTGAGTTCCGCTTCTATTTCCTCTTTCAGATTCTGGTCACATTGATAAGTCACTTTATATACTGTACCGAATATCAGTCCGTTGTCCGTCTGATAAGGAGTGACTTGATTGTGGCGGGCAAGTATCCAGATGGTACCCAGTACTAGTAGGGCAATCCATAAAAAATTCCGTTGTACTTTCTTTTCCATATCCTATATCTGAGTTTTTACTTTTTAATTAAAAGAAGAGATGCTCTATCAATATCTTGGTACCGATGATGACGAGGATAACCCCTCCCCAGAGTTCGGCGCGCAGTCTGCGGGCTATGCCACATCCGAAACGGATGCCGAACATCAGGCCGACCATCGACAAGGCGAATGATACAAAACCGATAATCCCGATGGGGGAAAGAATAGCCGAGAATTGCTTGATGCCGAGGAATGCAAACGAAACACCTACCGCTAATGCATCGATGCTGGTTGCCACGGCCAGAGCGAGCACCACCTTCAGGCTGGTAGGGTCATACTCGTGCTTGCAACCTTCGTCCTTGAAGGATTCCATTATCATACGTCCACCCAGGAAGGCAAGGATACCGAATGCAATCCAATGGTCGATACTTTCTATCAGGTGGCTGAAAAAACTGGCACCTATCCATCCCAGCAGAGGCATCAAAGCCTGGAAAAAGCCGAAGCTGACGGCCATCACCAGCATAGGGCGCAGCCGGACGCGTTTCAATATAATTCCGCTGGCTATAGAAACGGCGAAACAATCCATCGCAAGTCCTACGGCCAGTAGCCAAATCTCTAACCCTGTCATAAGTTGCTTAAAGAGGTAGTTTATAAGTTATCGTATAGGTTACTCCTATCGTGTTGGAGCCATATTTCCCAAAACCGGGCACATACCACGGGTCACCGTATTCATCGGCCGAGGCAGACAATTTGAACTTGAAGCGTAGTGACCAGCCCATGTACAATGCCTTCCAGACGTGCGCCCGGATACCGACACAAAATTCCGCCCATTGCATGGAGCCTTTCATTCCTTTATGGTTATAGGGCAGGCTGCCTCCCCATATCTCGTCGTCCAGATTCGGATTGCCTACGATGCCACCATATATCGGGTCGTCCAGTCCCAAGGCGTCTACATCATACTTGAAGCTACTAACACCGTAACGCAAGCCTACGAGTAGCATGTGTCCGTGCTGCTTCTTGTATAGCGTGTTATAGTCCATTCCTATGCGGAAGTAGGGGGCATTGCTTTTGTAGTGTATGCCTTTGTCACTCCAGGTGTCCGTGGAGCCATATCCCAGTTCGGCAATAGGGAAGAAGCGGTTCTTGAGGTTTACGTCCACGGCCACTTCGGAACTCAGGAAATCTCCTCCAAATACGGAGCTTCCGATTCCCCACAAGTCCAAGCCGACGGACATGCCGTTGTATAACGGATAGTGCACTTCTTCTTTCGCGTCCTTCTTCTCCTTCTTGGGAGGTGCTCCCTGGGGGGGAGCGGTAGGATTCCCGTTCTGCGCCCGTAGGGGGAGGAACATCAGCAGGCAGAGTGCCAGACTAATAGAATAACTTAAGATTTTCCTTTCCATAGATGCCTGCTTCATTGTCTTTGATGTATATCGAGTCCAGAGAGATGCGGGTGCACGTTACGTCTGTGATGGCCTGCTTCATCTGATAGCCGCAATCCATCGATAGGAAATAGGGGGTGTTGGTGTGGCGTATCACCATCGTGTCACTCTTGGTCCGGCTGTACTTGAATATCAGCTTGGTGGAATCCTCCGTATAGCGCAGTGGCAGGGAGATGTCGTGTACCTTCTTCTGGTTGTTGATGATGATGGAGTCGGTGCCGTATGCTGTCACGGTGAGCGAGTCGAGCGTGTCGTTCTCCACGTATTGGGTTTCGGGGTCTACTCTATAAAGAATGCAATTCACCATGGAGCGTGCTGTCATGGAACAGTCGGCCTCTTCCGAGCAGGAGATAGCTATGCTTACTATCGGACAAAGGATAGCTCCGAGTATGACAAGTCTGACTAATTTTTTCATCGTTAAATGGTTTTCTCTATTTGATATTTGTTTCGTTCCGGGGCATTACGTGAAATCAGCTCTCCGAGGAATCCTGCCACGAATAGTTGTGTGCCGATAATCATGGAGGTCAACGAGAGGTAGAAGTAGGGAGAGTCCGTTACAAGACGGTAGGGCATGCCATGGTGCATGTAGTACAACTTGCTGACACCTACTATGACCACGGCTATGAAGCCGAAGATGAACATCAATGAACCCAGCAATCCGAAAAAATGCATGGGCTTGATGCCGAACCGGGAAAGGAACCAAAGGGAAAGCAAGTCCAGATACCCGTTTACAAATCGGTTCAGCCCGAACTTGGTCTTTCCGTATTTGCGTGCCTGGTGGTGCACCACTTTCTCGCCGATTTTCTTGAAGCCGGCGTTCTTGGCCAGGTAGGGGATGTAGCGGTGCATTTCGCCGTATACCTCTATATTCTTGACAACCTCTTTGCGATATGCCTTCAGTCCGCAATTAAAGTCGTGCAGGTTTTTGATGCCCGATACTTTGCGGGCGGTGGCATTGAACAATTTGGTGGGGAGGGTCTTCGACAACGGGTCGTAACGTTTCTGCTTCCAGCCCGATACGAGGTCGTAGCCCTCCTGGGTAATCATGCGGTAGAGTTCGGGTATTTCGTCGGGACTGTCCTGCAGGTCGGCGTCCATGGTTATCACGACGTCGCCTTGTGCTTGTTCGAAACCACAGAACAATGCCGGCGACTTCCCGTAGTTGCGGCGGAACTTAATGCCCCGTACTTTGTCCGGAGCTTGTGCCTGCAATTGCTCGATAACCTGCCACGAACGGTCGGTACTTCCGTCGTTAACGAAAATCACTTCGTATGAAAAGCCGTTGGCATTCATCACCCGCTCAATCCATGCGAACAATTCGGGGAGTGATTCTTCTTCATTATATAGTGGTACGACAACTGAAATATCCATTGATGTATGATTTTTCTATTTTACAATTGAAATAACAATTCTTTTTGCTGTTCCGTCACTCTGCCGGAGCGTCGTCTTTCTTGCGTCTCATCACGAACAAGGCGGTGGGGAAAGCCAGTATCGAACCCCAAAATACATTGGACGATATCATCTGTAGCGTAATGTCGATAGGGCTGAGTAGTAGGGCTGTCTCCAAAGCTTCCTGATAGGTGGCGATGTACGAATCCATTCCCGGCATGTTGCTTTGGGCAAGCGTGTCTACCATCGTTTCGCACGTGTTTATCACATATCCGTGGTCTATGAACCTGAAGTAGATGTAGTGTGCCACGGCGGCAAGCAGCGCGGCAAACATATACATGAAAACGGTGAATATCCATGCATGCAGGAAGCTGATGCCGCCTCCGCATACCTGATTACGATACATCCGTGCATAATAATATCCCATAAAAGGTACGCATAGCGTGAGTCCCATGAAAAGGAAAAGTAAAAAAGGAACCGACAGCCCCACAGGAAAGAGTATGAACTTCAATATCCAGAAACCTCCCATATAGGTACCGAACAGCATTGCGTATCGTTGCATGTAACCTCTATTTTCTGCCATCTTTCTTAGAAATAATGTGCAAAGGTACAAATATAGTTGGATTCAAGGGCAAGCCGATGTGTAGATTTTAAATAAATTAGAGGATTCTTTGCGGGGCAAAAAGAAAAAAGCAGGTAACACTTTCGTATCATCTGCTTTTCTTTCGAGCCTCTTGTCGGATTCGAACCAACGACCCCGAGATTACAAATCACGTGCTCTGGCCAACTGAGCTAAAGAGGCGGGTGGGTAAGCTTGCTATATCGCGCCGCTACAACCAACTACCTTTGCTGCGATCAAGCCCTGGAGGATTCGAAGGGAGCTGGCCGTATAGGACTTACCCGTTTTCGTTTTGCGGTTGCAAAGGTAGGCATTATTTTGAAATCTGCAATAGCTTGCGGCGATTTTTTTATTTATTTTTTTAGATTCTCTATTCTATCCCTCTTCACGGCTCCTTATACAGACACTTTGGAGGGGAGGTACGGATTCTTTCCGGCATTACGATGGACAAATATTCCTTTTACTAAAAAGTATTCGTCCGACATGTGTAACCTTATCGTCCGACAGTTGTTGAATTATCGTCCGACAGCTGTCGGACGATAATTCAACAACTGTCGGACGAATACTTCTTAGTATACCGGAATCTAAAGTATAGTAATGCAAAAGATTGCCATTCGAGAAGAAAATAATAATCGGGGACGAAAAAACTGATAGGCTATTGTGCGCTACCTTGAAAATAAGCATTATTTTTGTGCAACTAACTATATAGTCATTATACACATGAACAAACACATATTGTCATTCTACTTTTTTTTCTGCCTTTTTCTTTTTCTCCCTTTGGTCGAAGCAATTGCCGGCTGGAATAGCTTTATCGTCAATTTTGATAAAAGTGTTTATGGCAAGGGGACCCAGACTTGGCAGATAGCACCCTATGATGACAAGTGGGTATATTTCGCCAACAAGAACGGTATGGTGCAATTTGATGGCAATGTCTGGAATGTATTTCCATTGAACAATGCTTCCGATGTGCGTTCCGTTCTGGCTTCTGCTACCCAAAAAAGAATTTATGTGGGGGGCATCAATGAGTTCGGCTATTATGAACCGGATGCGGACGGTTCTTTGGCCTATCATTGCATGTCCGATACTTTGGAGAGTTCCGTTCGTTTTCTTGGAAACGTGTGGGGCATCCATGAGACTGACAATATTTTGTATTTCCAAGGGGACGGGTGTGTGGTGAAGTACCTGAACGGAAAATATACCGCCATTGAAATGAATGCCAAGATAGACTGTTCCAATATGGTCAATGGTATTCTTTACATCGGTACGGACAGAGGTGTATGGCTTTTGGTTGGAAACACTTTTTTCCCTCTTCAGGGTGCCGATGCGTTAGCTTCCAAACGTATTCGTGGCATTATACCTTATAAGAAAGGTGTTCTGGTGGTGACTGCATACAACGGACTTTACTATTGTGACGGGCGTACGATGGAACCGTTTATCACCGGTGCCGAAGAGTTTATGCGTGAGAATGAAGTCTTTTGCGTGGCCAAAAAGGATGATAAGATTGCCTTGGGAACCATTCATAAAGGATTGGTACTGGTGGATTGCAGCACCATGCAACTAAAATATTTCAATGAGAACAACGGCTTGCGTAACAATACGGTGCTTTCTGTCTCCTTCGATACGACCGGAAACCTCTGGGCCGGTCTGGATAGCGGCATTGACTACGTCTGTCTGAGTTCTCCTTTTACGAATCTCTATTCCTATCCCTATTCCTACGGCACGGGATATACGGCGGCTGTAGAAGGCGGCTATCTTTATTTAGGTACCAATCGGGGTTTGTATTACACCTCTTATCCGGTACAGATGAACGGTGATTTGCCGGATATCCGTCCGATGCCCCAATCCAGCGGACAGGTCTGGAACCTTTGCCGTATAGGTGATGAACTCTTCTGTCTGCACGACCGTGGTATTTTCCTTATCAATGGCACTTCCGTAAAACGCGTGACGGATATTGCCGGCGCCTGGTGTTGTCAACTTGTGGCAGGACGTACGGACCTTATGTATGTTGGGGTATATAACGGTATTTATTTGGTTGGGAAAAAGAATGGAGAATGGCAGGTGGTTGGCAAGATTGAGGGTATGAACGATTCTTGCCGTCTTTTTGAGCAGGAAAGCGATAAGGTGATTTGGGTGTACAATACAGATCATGTTACCCGTGTGGATTTGGATAATGATTTGACAAAAGCTGTCCGTATAAAGGAATATAGCGCGAAGGATGGTTTCCCGGTAGGGCGTGATATGTATATAGCGAAGATAGAAGACCGGGTGTATTTTGCCACTCCCCGGGGAATCTATAAGCATAATCCTCATAAAGATGTCATGGAGCCTTGTCCGGATATGAACAACCTTTTGAATGGCACCGCGGCCTATTCGCGTATCTTGGAGTATCACGATAAGTTGATTAGTTTGAGCCCTCACGAAATCTGTATTGCCAATCTGGGTACCTATAAGCGGGGGGCGAATACAAGCATTAATCCCATCCAGCAATCGCTGATTGAACTGGTACCCGGTTTTGAAACGATTATTCCTCTTTCAGATTCGCTGATGGTGGTTCCTAATGAAGGAGGTTTCGCTTTATTCAGTATCCCGGCCGTAAGAGAGCGTCAAGATCGTAGCCACTCCTTATATATAAGGAACATGTATCTGTCTTATCCCAAGGATTCATTGGTATATACCGCAAACTTTTTAGGAGAGAAGCCGGTTCCGGTGATAGCTTATTCCATGAATTCCGTTCGTTTTGACTATGCCCTTTCTTTTTTTTCGGTAGGGGATGATATCCGTTTTCAATATCGTTTGAATAAGGGAGGCTGGTCCGATTTCACAACGGTACGCACCAAGGAGTATAGCAGCTTGTCGGAAGGGGAATATACGTTTGAAGTTAAAGCGGTTTTTCCTGACGGTACGACATCATCGGATACAATCGCCTTCCGTATACTTCCACCGTGGTATCGCAGTGCTGTTGCATACGTTTGTTATATCATCTTGGCTTTGCTTGCCTTATGGTATGTCTATCGCTGGGATGATGTCCGTGTGAAGCGGAAGAAACAGCAGGCGGTGGTCGAGAAGGACAAAGAGTTGCACGATATGGAAAGGGAGTACGAAGAGGAGAAAGCTCGTCAGGAAAAGCAGATTATGCAGCTGGAGAAAGAAAAATTGGAATACGATTTGCAACATAAGAGCCAGGAAATGGCCAATCTGATGATAAACTTTGTCCGTAAGAATGAAATGCTGACTGAAATCAAGTCGGAGATACTTAAAGTATCCGCCTTGCTGAAGGGTGAGGGGGCTCGGGAAGGAAAACAGCAACTCATACTTATTAATAATAAAATAGACGGTAATATACAGAGTGATGAGGTCTTGAAGCGTATTGAAGACCAGTTCGATTTGATACATAACAATTTTATGAAACGTCTTCATGCCAAGCATCCTGAACTTTCCCATAACGAACGCATGATGTGCGCTTATCTAAAGATGAATCTTTCCACGAAAGAAATAGCGCCTCTGTTGAACATTTCGGTTCGTGGAGTTGAAACAATCCGTTATCGTCTTCGTAAGAAGTTCGCTTTAGAGAGAGAGGATAGTTTGACGGATTATTTAAGCAATAAACTGTAGTCTTTAGATATTAACTTCCTTTAAAAGAAGGAAGTGCATGGAAGGGAGGAATTTAATATTCCTCCCTTTTGTGTTCTATAACATGTTGTGACGTAATACTTAAAAGTATATATTAAGTATTGATTATTAGTGAGTTATTTGTTGATGACGTATTGATAACGTATTTGAGTTTTGTATTTGACGTATTTAAGAATGATTGTTTCTTATTTGTTTTATTACCTTATTCTGTATGTTTGCATCGTTCGATTGAGAACAAAACCGAGAAATGTTAATCTTAATTTAGTAAAACTTATGAAAAAGTTATTATCAGTTTTATTTCTGTTAAGCTTTACCTTGGCTTCTGTATATGCCCAAGATATACAGGTAAAAGGTACAGTGGTAAGCGGTTCGGATAATGAACCGTTGCCTGGAGTAAATGTGGTAGTTAAAGGTACTACCAATGGTGGAATTACTGATTTGGACGGTAATTTTACATTGTCGGTTCCTGCCGACGCAACACTTTCTGTTACTTATATTGGTTTTAAATCGCAAGAAGTAGCGGTAAAAGGCCAGAGGTCTTTAAAAATTATTCTTCAGGAAGACACTGAGACACTAGATGAAGTGGTTGTTGTGGGCTACGGCGTACAGAAGAAATCTGTTGTGACGGCTGCTATCAGCAAGGTTGGAGCTGATGAATTGAATTTGACGAAGCCCTCGCGTGTGGAAGATGCTTTAAAAGGTAAAGTTTCTGGTGTGCAGATCACACAATCATCCGGTCAGCCTAATTCTGATTCTAAGGTGCGTATTCGTGGTATTGGTACGGTTAATAATTCTGATCCGTTATATATTGTGGATGGCATGCCTGTCGGTGGTGGAATTAATTATTTGAATCCTACTGATATTGCATCCATTGAAATTTTGAAAGATGCTGCTTCTGCAGCTATCTATGGTGCCCGTGCCGCTAACGGTGTGGTTCTGGTGACCACAAAGTCTGGTAGTAAGGGAAAGACTACCGTGAGCTATGACTTCAGTTATGGCTGGCAGAATCCTTGGAAAAAGAAAGCCGTGTTGAACGCTCATGAATATATGACTATCATGAATGAAATGCAGATAAATGATGGTAATGCTCCTCGTTATTCAGCAGCGGATATTGCTAATAATATGGTAGATACAGATTGGCAGGATGAAGTTTTCAACTACGATGCTCCAGTTCAACAACACCAGCTGAGTATTAATGGTGGTAATGACAAAATGACGTATTTTCTTTCTTTGGGTTATTTCAATCAAGAAGGTATTGTTGGCGGTAATTATGGACGTTCCAATTATGAACGTTTGTCTGTTCGTAGTAACTCTACTTATAAAGTATTCGAGGTTGAAGATCGTAAATATCTGAATGCAGTTACGGTAGGTGTAAACCTTGGTTATACTCGTGACCATTCAACCAGTGTTGAAGCTAACTCTGAGTATGGTTCTATTTTAGGTAGTGCTATTGCATTTTCTCCATTAGTTCCGGTTTATGCTTCTGAGGAAGAAGGAGAGTCAATCCTTGCTAGCTATCCCAATGCTATTGTGAAAGATGGTAAAGTGCTTTCTTTGCCACCTTCAGGTTTCCAAGAATTGACCAATCCGGTTGCACAATTAAATAGACCGACATTGGGACGTAATAATTCAGATAAAATAGTGGGTACATTTTATGCTGAGCTGAATATTCTCCCCGGCTTAAAATTCCGTTCTAGTTATGGTGTGGATTTGGCTTTCTGGGGGTATGACGGTTATGGCTATCCCGATTATCTGGGTACAATGACCCATACAGACGCTAGCTGGGTTCAAAGTGAGATGAACCGTGGTATGCGTTGGCAAACAGAAAATTATTTCTCTTATAATCAGACTTTCGCTGAAAAGCATAATGTTTCTGTTGTATTGGGACAATCTGCTGCTCGCTATCGTTCACGTAATATTGGTGGTAAAGATTTTGATTTGTTTGATTTGAATCCTATTCATGCTAATATCGGATCTGCTACAGCTGCTGAAACAGAATCTATTTTATGGGGTGGAATAGGTGATGCAACTCATACTTCTATTGCCTCTTATTTCGGACGTATAGATTATAACTTTGCTGAACGTTATATGTTACAGGTGACAGTTCGTCGTGATGGTTCTTCACATTTCGGTGCCAACAATAAGTGGGGTGTATTTCCGTCCTTCTCATTAGGTTGGAATGTTTGGAATGAACCTTATTTGGCAAAAATGAAACCTGAGTGGTTTGATGTTTTGAAATTCCGTTTTTCATGGGGGCAGAATGGTAATGAGTCTATCGGTGATTTCCGTTATCGTGCCTTGATGAGTGGTGGCCAAAACTATTATTTTGGTGGAAGTTATAAACCTAATATGAATGATTTTACGAAACCTGGTGAAAATGGTGGTGCGATGATATATGGTACTTCTCCGGCTGCTGCTGCTAATCCTGATATCAAATGGGAAACTTCCACACAAACAGACTTTGGTATAGACATGCGTTTCCTCAATCAGCGTTTGAGTTTTGGATTTGACTATTACTATAAAAAGACAACGGATATGTTAGCAGAAATGCCGGTTCCTACTTATATTGGTCAAAGCAAACCTTGGGGTAATTTAGGTTCTATGGAGAACTGGGGTATTGAAATGGAACTAGGCTGGAAGGATAATATCAAAGATTTCTCTTATTGGGTTAATACTAACTGGTCTTATTCGAGAAACAAACTGTTGGATCTGGGTAATGCTTCTGGTGAACAGAATTACGAGAGTGCAGGTGCTTCTGGTGTAGGTGATTATGTACATGCCAAGAACGGAGAGGTATGGCCTTATTTTTACGGTCGTAAGACAGATGGTATTTTCCAGAATTGGGATGAAGTGAACAGTTATGTGAATAAAGATGGCGAGCTCTTGCAACCTAATGCACAACCAGGTGATGTTCGTTTCGTGGATGTTACTAGTGATGGTGTTATCAATGACCAAGACCGTACTAAAATTGGTAAAGGTATGCCTGATTGGACCTTCGGTTTCTCGCTTGGTGCAGAGTGGAAAGGCTTCGATTTGAGTCTTTCTTTCCAAGGGACTTTGGGTAATGATGTATTTGATTTTGCGCAACGTGGTGATGTTCCAGCTATGAACCGTCCTTCTTGGATTATGGACCGTTGGCATGGGGAGGGTACTTCGAATCGTATTCCTCGGATGACTTCTGCCAATCCTAATGGAAACTGGACTTCTTCTGACCTTTATATTCACGACGGTTCTTATCTCCGTTTGAAGAATGCTCAGATTGGTTATACGCTTCCTGCAACTCTTACTCGCAAAGCTTCTATTCAGCGCTTGCGTCTTTATGTGGGAGCTGAGAACTTGATTACCATTACTGGTTATGAAGGATTTGATCCTGAACTGGCATCTGGTGGTTATACCACGTTGGGTGTAGACAAGGGTATCTATCCACAATCTCGTACAATCACAGTAGGAGCTAACATCACATTCTAAACATTAAAATTAATCAGATTATGAACAAATTTAAATTCTATATAGTAGCGGCAGTTTTGGCATCAGGCATGACCTTGACCTCTTGCGGCGATAGTTTCTTAAATCCTGATCCGGCGTCAAAGGGTTCTGCTGGAGCAGCAGGTGACCCGATGAATATTAACTCTGGTCTAGCAGCAGCTTATCAAATCCTCTTGTTGGATTCATACGCAGGCGGTTCTTATGAATCATCTGTTTATATCGGTGACATTCAAAGCGATGATCTTTGGAAAGGTGGTGGTGATGCTCAAGATGGTATGTCAGGTATGAACTTGAATGTGTCGATGTTTACTACTACGGGTAATAGCACATTGCATGGTACTTGGAATATTTATACTTCTGGCATTACTCGAGTAAATAGTGCTTTGGGACTTTGTGAGACTGCTACGACAAACAACCCTGCAGAGTTGAAACTTATTTCACAGTACCGTGGTGAAGGATTTTTCCTGCGTGCCTATTATCTCTATATGTTGTGGAGAAGTTTTGGTTCTGTGCCTTTCCAGGAAACATTGTATGAACCTCCCTATGTTGGTCCGCAACTGAGTCCGGATGAGGTATATGCTCAAATTATCAAGGATGTGGACGCTTCTATCGCTAGCTTTAAAGAAGCTGGAGTGAAGTATTCTACAAATGGTGGAGCGAATAGCGGACGTGCTAGTCTTGCTGCTGCCTTGATGTTGAAAGCTCGTGTTGTCATGTATCAGAAAGATAATGCTAAATATGCGGAAGCAGCCAGTGGATTGGCTGAGATTATTGCCAGTGGTGAGTTTGAATTGACTTCTAAGTATGCTGATATTTGGGTAGATGAAGGCGAATTCAACAAAGAATCTATTTTTGAAGCCAATCACATTGGTGAAGGTAAGGACTGGGGAAATCAGTGGGCTACTGGTGGTACCAATCTTCCGGCTTACATTTCACCAAGTACTTTGAGTGATCCTACTAATACTTACGAAGACGGATGGGGATTTGGACCGGTGCGTGAAGAAACCTATGAAATGTTTGCTGCTGGTGATACTCGTCGCGAGGCCTCTATCCGTGATTATCGTGGTAAAGGTACTGGTGGTAATGTGGGTGACAAAGTGGAAATTGCGTCAGGTGGTTCTTATGTTATTCGTTTTCAGGATACGGGATTCTGGTTGGCAAAATATGCGGCTCGCAAGGGTTATCATAAACCGACGGGCACTATAGCTTTAAATTATTGTAATAATTTGCGTATTTTCCGTTATGCCGAGACTTTATTGGCATATGCTGAACTTGTAGGAGTGGAAGGTGTGGCTGAACAGAAAGGTATTTCTGCACAGCAATGCTTAGATATGGTTCGTGACCGCGCGTTTGGTGATACTAACCACCGTGTTGCAGTGAACAAACAGAATATTATCAATGAGAATCATTATGAATTTGTTGGTGAAGGACACCGTTATTATGATGTAGTTCGTTGGGGTATCACAGAGGTGTTGAACGTAGACAATGTACCGGGAATAAATAGTGCGCGTACTTGGAAATCTCACAATAAATACGTGGCTATTCCGCAAGGTGATATTGATGCTACTAAGGGAACTGAATTTGAATTGAAACAGAATGAAGGTTATTAATCATCTATCAATAAAGGAATCATTATGAAAAAGAATCTATTATATGGCTTTTTTGCATTGAGCATGGCTATTATGGGGATATCGTCTTGTGCCCCAATGGACAGTGATGACCATAGTTTGGGAGGCTCTGTCGTTTCTCAAGATGCTTTGTCGCTGACAGTTAGTGAAGGAGCAGATAATACTTATACTATTACTAACTCTTCACAAGACTTGGATGATATTCGTTATTTTATCAGTACTGATGGTAAGAAATTGGAAGAGTTTGCCGTTGGCGCTTCCATCACTTGCCAATTTAAGAAGAAAGGTAGTTATCCGGTTTATTTGTATGCATTTTCTGCTTGCGATCAAAAGGTACTTTCTCATAATATCGAAGTAACTGAAAATTGGGTAGATCCTAATGCTCCTACAGATGATCCGACTGAATGGCTTGGTTTTACGGCAGGAACAAATCTCTTTGAGGGTACGTCAGCAACGCTTCGTTTTTGGTTTGCAGATGGCAGTTGGACTCAGATAGCAGATCCGGACAATGAAGGAGATGTGGCAACGGGCATTACTTTTACAATGAATGGCTGTGGTTCAGAGAGATGGCAGGCGCAGATGCAGGTTGAAAATACGGGTATCGTACTGTCGGCAGGTAAGACTTACGACTTCTCTGTTGTGATTAATTCGAGTGTGGATGGCGTTGGTGCGACGGTCAAGCCACAGAAAGAAGGTGATGATGGTACGTTCTTTACCGAAAATATATTCCCGTTACATAAGGGAAATAATGTAATAGCTTTAACTGGCTGTGTCGGATTTGATGGAAACCTCAAAGTGGCTTTTGACTTTGCGGGTGCACCAGAAGGTACAGTATTTACTGTTAAGAACTTTTTTATAACAGAGCATAATGATGCAAATGTCATTCCGTTGGATTATAATTCAGCTGATAATATCTGGAAAGCCATAGACGATACTCAAGCTTTTGAAATGTCTTTCTGGTGGGCAGATGCAGGTTGGGCTCAGATTGGTGATCCTGGATTCGAGGCTAATGGTCGTATATATACTATTACGTCTAACTCTGCTACTGCTGCAGAGTGGCAGGCACAGAATGTGTTTAATACAACATCACTTGGTTTTTCAGCTGATGATGTGTTTGATTTCTCTTGTGTGGTAATGGCAACTGCAGATAGCCGTGTGACAGTGAAACTTTGTCAAATAGATGACGATGATAATCAGGCCTTTTATAAGAATGATGTTCAATTGAAGGCTGGAAAATTGCAGGTTATTAAGTTTGCAGATTGTAAGTTTGCTAAAGGTGCTGCGTCTCCTGTAAAATTGATTTATGATTTTGGTGGTTGTGAAGCTGGTGTTGATTTCGTAATTGCTAATATCACTATAATTAAGAAGTAATTAACTGTATACGAAAGCTACTTCTTTCTGGCATGAACTTACCGGAGAGGAGTGGCTTTTGTCTAAAATACATATAATGAAAAATATGTCTCTATTTTCTCTTTTATGTATGGCTGGCTTGTTACTGGCCTGTGGTGGTGGAGATGAAGGTTCAATACCTTCTGGAACACCGGATATACCCGAAACTCCGAATGAAGTGAAGCTGTCTGTATTACCGTCAGTCTTGGATGCTATGGCTTTAGAAGACACTTATGAGATAAAGGTAACAACGACAAGCGAGGGATGGACTGCTCATTCTACAGATGGATGGATAAGCCTTACTCTGGAAAATGGGGAAAGCAAGGAAGGAGTGATTAAAGTAACCGTAAAGGAGAACAAGGATGCCGAGCGTTATGGAAGGATAACTGTGACTTCCGGCACCCAAAGTGAATATGTGCAGGTAAAGCAGAAAGGTGGAATCAGATTTTCTGTACAAGAGGTACTTTGTACTTCAGGAGCAGGTAATGCTGAGGTGACGGTGTATGAAAGTGATGATTGGACTGTCCAATCTGATGCGGATTGGGTGACTGTGAGTCGCGATAAAGCACGCGTGATTGTTGCTTATACCGCCAATACTAGTTTGACAAGCCGTACGGCTACAATAGCGGTGACAGGAGAGGGACAAAAACGAATGTTTTTTGTCATTCAAGAGGGTGCTGGAATTACTGCCATACCAGAACGTGAAGGATATGAATTAGTTTGGCATGATGAGTTTACTGAAGGTACAGAGCTCAATGCCACTCATTGGAGACATGAAGTGCAGAATGCAGGTTGGGTAAACAATGAACTCCAAAATTATGTGGATGGAGCAGTCAATGGCAAGCGGGTGACAGAATTGTCAGATGGGAAGTTGCGTATTCATTGTTTTAAAGGAGATAATGGAAAGATATATTCCGGTCGTGTCTATGCCCATGAATCGGAGGGCTGGCAGTATGGATACATTGAAGCTCGCATGATGTTGCCTAAGGGTAAGGGGACTTGGCCGGCATTTTGGATGATGCCTTGTAATGTAGATTGGAATAAGGAGGGATGGCCAAAATGTGGCGAAATAGATATTATGGAAGAAGTAGGTGTGGTACCTAATGAAGTGTCTTCCAGTCTTCATGCTGAAGGACATAATCATACTAACGGCACACAAGTGACTCATGCTATGACGATTGAGAAAGCTGAAGGAGAATTCCATACTTACGCCATAGAATGGACTGCACAAAATATTACCACTTATGTGGATGGTAAAGTTCAACTCACTTATGATAATGATAATAAAGGGGTGGTCAATTGGCCATATGATAAACCATATTATATTATTTTTAACCTTGCCTGGGGAGGCAGCTGGGGTGGTATGCAGGGAGTTGATGAGTCTGCACTACCTGTTACATGTGTTATAGATTATATACGTGTGTTTCAGAAAAAGTAGTCATTAAAATTTAGGAGAATGGAAAAAATATTTAATAAGGTTTGTTGTTTGTTCTCTCTTTTCTTTTTTGCTTGCTCTCCTTCTGTGGAGAACGGCATTAAGATAATAGGAATGGGTGATAGCTATGCGCTCTATATTGACGGAAGAGAAACCTATATTAAAGGCGTAGGCGGCACATATCGGTTGGACATTGCCGCCCAGAGTGGTGCCAATGCCTTCAGAACCTGGGGAGGTAATGTGGAGGAGATAAAGAAAAACCTGGCATTGGCTTCGGAGCACAACATGTACGTAATGCAGGGAATAGGCATGACCAAAGACTCTATACGCTATTACGATGATGAATATAAGAACAAGATGCGCGAAGAAGTCCGCTTGTTGGCAGAAACGTTCAAGAATGATACGAGTTTGCTGGCTTGGGGTATTGGCAATGAAATTGAGTTGGGAAATGCCAATATAGCTGCCGCATGGAATTTTGTGGAAGAACTGGCACAGCTGATTAAGTCGATAGACAAGCGTCATCTGGTTTCGACAGTGATTTCCTACAATCCGTCGGCATTGGACTCTGTGGCAAAGTATGCTCCGTCTCTCGATTATGTGGGCATCAATGTATATGGTCCGATGGGAGAGGTGCAGGCTGTTGTTGACCGGTCGGACTACAAGGGTGCATTTATGATTACCGAGTGGGGACCGACCGGTTGGTGGGAAACAGCGTCAACCGAGTGGAAGGCACCCATAGAGCAGACCAGTGAAGAAAAACGGCAGGTATACGAAGAGCGTTATACGCAATATATTTCTGCCAATACCCGTTGCTTGGGCTCTTTTGTATTCTTGTGGGGACAAAAAGAAGAACGTACGCCTACTTGGTTCAGTATGTTTGTAGAGGATAAGGTGGATTCACTGCCATTGAAAGGAGAGAAAACTCCTATGGTGGAGGCCATGCAAAGAGTGTGGACCGGCAAGGAATTGGATGAAACGGCTCCGATAGTTCGGGGCATGACTATCAATGGTAAAAGTGCCATTGATAATGTCCGTATCAAAGCAGGTACTTTATTTAAAGCGGAGGTTTCCGTCACAGATAAGGAGAACGATTCTTTGACTTATGTGTGGGAAGTACTGAAAGAGGCTACAGTCTTGGGTTTTGGAGGTTCTTATGAACCACGTCCGGAAAGAATGGGTGACGTGGCTGTGTCAGATAAAAATGTGTATGAGACTGCAATTAAAGTTCCCGGAGAATATCGTTTGTACGTATATGTACTTGATAATACGGGTTTTGTCTCTACAGCAAATGTTCCATTTCAAGTAATAGATTAAAGATGAAAACAATGAAAATGCTCTCTGCTTGTTTATTGCTGCTTCCTTTTATATCTTGTACTCAAGTGCAGGATACAAAAAATGACGCAGTCATCGAGCAGAAAATAGAAGCGCTGTTGTCCCGTATGACATTGGAAGAAAAGATTGGGCAGATGAACCAGATTTCTTCTTATGGTAACATAGAGGATATGAGCGGATTGATAAAGAAAGGTGAAGTCGGGTCTATCTTGAATGAAGTGGATCCGGTGCGTGTCAATGCCTTGCAGCGTGTGGCAATGGAGGAGTCCCGCTTGGGCATCCCCTTGCTGATGGCGCGTGATGTGATTCACGGTTTCAAGACCATATTCCCTATTCCCTTGGGACAAGCGGCATCTTTCAACCCGCAGGTGGCTAAGGATGGTGCACGGGTAGCGGCTGTGGAGGCTTCTGCCGTGGGTATCCGCTGGACATTTGCACCGATGATAGATGTGGCTCGCGATCCCCGTTGGGGGCGTATGGCCGAAGGATGTGGCGAAGATACTTATTTGACTTCAGTGATGGGTGTTGCTATGGTCGAAGGTTTCCAGGGAGATTCGCTGAACAGTCCGACTTCCATAGCCGCATGTCCTAAACATTTTGTTGGTTATGGTGCTGCCGAGGGCGGGCGTGATTATAATTCCACTTTCATTCCGGAGCGTCGTTTGAGGGATGTATACCTTCCTCCTTTTGAAGCTGTAGCCAAGGCAGGAGCAGCTACTTTCATGACTTCGTTCAATGACAATGACGGAGCACCGTCTACCGGAAACACTTTTATTTTGAAAGATGTGCTTCGTGGTGAATGGGGATTTGATGGAATAGTAGTGTCAGACTGGGCTTCGGTAGCCGAAATGATGGCACATGGCTTTGCTGCCGATTCTAAAGAGGCAGCAATGAAGGCGGTGAATGCCGGTGTGGATATGGAGATGGTCAGCTATACGTTTGTCAAGGAATTGCCGGAATTGATAAAAGAAGGTAAGGTCAAGAAGTCTGCTATAGACGATGCCGTGCGGAATATTCTGCGTATCAAATTCCGGTTGGGATTGTTTGATAATCCTTATGTGGATGAGAAACGGATAGAGGAACTTTATGCTCCTTCTCATCTGGAGGCTGCCAAGCAAGCTGCTGTGGAATCGGCCATCTTGTTGAAGAACGAAAAGGAGACATTGCCTTTGCAATCTTCGGTAAAGACGGTTGCTGTGGTAGGTCCGATGGCAAATGCACCTTATGACCAATTGGGTACCTGGATATTTGATGGTGACAAGACAAAAACCGTGACACCGTTGAAGGCTATCAAGGAACTGGTGGGGGACAAAGTGCAGGTGATATACGAGCCGGGTCTGACTTATAGCCGTGACAAGAATATGGCAGGTGTTGCCAAAGCCGCTGCTGCCGCTGCACGTGCTGATGTTATTTTGGCGTTTGTAGGCGAAGAGGCTATTCTTTCAGGAGAGGCGCATTGCCTGGCCGACCTGAACCTGCAAGGTGCGCAAAGCGAACTGATTGCCGCTTTGGCGAAAACAGGAAAACCGGTGGTTACTGTCGTAATGGCAGGGCGTCCGTTGACCATAGGAAAGGAAGTCGAACTCTCGTCAGCTGTACTTTATTCGTTCCATCCCGGAACCATGGGAGGACCGGCATTGGCCGACTTGCTGTGGGGTAAGGCTGTGCCAAGTGGCAAGACTCCGGTGACTTTCCCGAAGATGGTAGGACAGATACCGGTTTATTATGCTCATAACAGTTCCGGACGTCCGGCTACGCGGAATGAGGTTTTGCTGAATGACATTCCGTTGGAAGCGGGGCAGACTTCGTTGGGATGTACTTCTTTCTATATGGATGCAGGTTTCGATCCGCTGTATCCGTTTGGCTACGGTCTGTCGTATACGACGTTCAAATATGATAATGTGAAACTCTCGTCTGCCAATCTGAAGAAGGAAGATGTGCTGACTGTGACTTTCGACCTTGAGAATACCGGAAAGTATGAAGGTACCGAGGTAGCCCAGCTTTACGTGCAGGACAAGTTTGCTTCGGTGACCCGTCCGGTGAAAGAGCTGAAACGCTTTGCTCGCGTCACATTGAAGCCGGGTGAGAAGAAAAATGTATCGTTTGAACTTCCGATAAGTGAACTTGCTTTCTGGAATATAGATATGGTGAAGACGGTGGAAGTCGGAGACTTTGCTCTTTGGGTGGCACCGGATAGCCAAAGTGGAGAAGAAGTTTTCTTTAAGGTAGTAGATTGATTGTTGATTTAAGGTTAAAAAGAGAAGGGGCGGACTGTGACGGTTCGCCCCTTCTTACATTTAATAAATGCTTTTTTCTTTATAAGCTCTGTCTTCCGGTAAAGAAAGACACCGGCAAATCACTCATCACCTATCACTTTCTTATATCCATACACCGCATTGCTTCCCAGCTCTTCTTCGATACGAAGAAGTTGGTTGTATTTTGCCATACGGTCTGAACGGCTCAGTGAACCGGTCTTGATTTGTCCACTGTTGGTAGCTACGGCTATGTCTGCGATAGTCGAATCTTCCGTTTCACCGGAACGATGGGAAGTTACGGTAGTATATCCGTGGCGGTGTGCCATTTCGATGGCGTTCAGTGTTTCGGTCAACGAACCTATCTGGTTTACTTTAATCAATATGGAGTTGGCGCAACCTTTTTCGATACCCATTGCAAGGAAGTCCACATTGGTGACGAACAAATCGTCTCCTACCAACTGGCAACGGTTACCGATACGGTCGGTCAGTTTTTTCCAGCCGTCCCAGTCGTTTTCGCTCATGCCGTCTTCGATAGAGTCGATGGGATACTTGTTGATTAACTCTTCCAGATAGTCAATCTGTTCGTCGGCTGTACGCTTCTTTCCTTTTTCGCCTTCGAATTTAGTATAATCGTAGATGCCGTCATGGTAGAACTCGGAAGAAGCGCAGTCCATGGCAATCATTACATCTTTGCCCGGTTCGTATCCGGCAGCCTTGATGGCGGCAATGATGGAGTTCAAGGCATCTTCTGTACCCTCCAGATTAGGAGCAAAACCTCCTTCATCGCCTACTGCTGTGCTGAGGCCACGGTCTTTCAGGACTTTCTTCAGTGCATGGAACACTTCGGCACCCATACGCAGACCTTCGCGGAAGGAAGTGGCACCTACGGGGCGTATCATGAATTCCTGGAAAGCAATGGGAGCGTCACTGTGCGAACCGCCGTTGATGATGTTCATCATCGGTACGGGCATCACATAGGTATTTGTACCACCGATATATCGGTAGAGTGGGATGTCGAGGTAAGCGGCGGCAGCCTTGGCCACGGCAAGAGATACGCCGAGGATGGCATTGGCACCCAGATTGGCTTTCGTTTTGGTTCCGTCCAGTGCAAGCATGGCATGGTCGATACCCATCTGGTCGAGGGCGGACATACCGATGAGCTTGGGAGCAATGATATTATTGATATTGTTCACGGCTTTCAGGACACCTTTGCCTCCGTAACGTTTTTTGTCACCGTCACGCAGTTCCAATGCTTCGTGTTCTCCCGTGGATGCTCCTGACGGGACAGATGCACGGCCTATGAAGCCGGATTCCAAGGTTACGTCTACTTCTACAGTTGGGTTACCTCTTGAATCGAGGATTTCACGTCCGATAATCTTCTCTATTTTCATATTCAGTCAATTTTAATTATAAACTATCTTACTAACAATTGAAAATAGGGAATTGTTTTTCGTTTTTAATCCTTTATTGTAATGCTGAGAAGTGCAGTCAGGTCCATGGTTTGGGAAGTATTGGCGATGGTTCCCCGTATGTCAAGTAGATTAAGGCGTATACCTCTTATGTGAGAGTCGCTTAGGTCGATACCTCTTAGGGGGCTTTTGTCCCTCTAAGGTAGGAGGAATGATGCGTACGGGAGGCATGACAAAAGGTTTACTGGGTTTCATAGGGGGTGTTTGGAGTTATATACAGCGTCCGAAGGTACCGCCGGCGAAAGCAGCAAGGACTCCTAATGTGATACTTAACAAGGTATATAAGGCAAACATTCCGTAGAATCCTTGCTTTATCAGAATCAGTCCGTCATTGCTGAAAGTGGAGAAGGTGGTGAATCCTCCGCACAGACCTGTAGTCAGCAACAGCCGTATTTCGGTAGAAAGGTTGAAACGGGCAGATAAGGTATAAAATAGCCCGATGAGGAAACTTCCGAGGATATTGACTGTGAACGTAGCCCATGGGAAAGAGTAGGGGACGATGCGCTCGTGGAGCATCATCTGTACGCAGTAGCGCAGTACGCTGCCGGTACCGCCGCCAAGGAATATAGCTATCAGTATTTTGTCCATAGGATGTATAGGTATGGTTTTTGATTGCAAAGGTAATCACTTTTTGTATGCCAGGCTATATGGTAAAGTCTGTCTTTTGTATCTATGGCACCGAAATTTGTTGTTCGCGTTCTATATCTTGCATCTTGAAATATGGGTGGGCTGGAGGCAACCCGGAAAATTCAGGAGTTCAATGGTGTTATTTCGGTTGTAGCGCTTACGGCTAATGTTTTTGTTCAAGGGAAACTGGCTTTCATGCAAACGTTTGCCGACAAATCATCATAATTTTAATTTAATTGCGTCAGAGCGTATTTCTTTCCTGCTTATATTTGCATTTGGAACATAATTTTATAAATATAGCATGAGAAACATGAAAGCAATCTGTACAAAATTAGCCTGCTTCCTGCTCGTTTTGTTGGTGAGCGGCGTAGCAATGGCAGAGAGTATTACCTCTCCCAACGGACAACTTCAATTGAATTTTTCGGTAAATGCGCAAGGCGAACCCGTTTACGAACTTTCTTACAAAGGAAAGCCGGTGATTAACCCTTCCAAATTAGGACTCGAACTGAAGAACGACCCCGGTCTGATGAATGGCTTCACGATGGCGGATGCAAAGACTTCCACTTTCGACGAGACTTGGGAACCGGTATGGGGTGAAGTAAAGCAAATCCGTAACCACTACAATGAGCTGGCTGTGACGCTCAACCAAAAGGCGCAGGATAGGAACATCATTATCCGCTTCCGTTTGTTCGACGATGGTATGGGCTTCCGCTATGAATTCCCTTTGCAGAAGAACCTGAACTATTTCGTGATTAAAGAGGAGCGTACTCAGTTTGCCATGACTGGCGACCACACTGCCTTCTGGATTCCGGGCGACTACGATACGCAGGAATATGACTACACAGAATCCAAACTTTCTGAAATCCGCGGGCTGATGAAAGGGGCCATTACGCCTAACTCTTCGCAAACCCCGTTTTCGCCCACCGGTGTTCAGACTTCTTTGCAGATGAAGACTGCTGATGGTTTGTACATCAACTTGCACGAGGCTGCTTTGGTGGATTACTCTTGCATGCACTTGAATCTGGATGATAAGAATTTTGTTTTTGAATCTTGGCTTACTCCCGATGCAGTAGGCGATAAAGGTTATCTGCAAGCTCCCTGCACGTCACCGTGGCGTACGGTTATCGTAAGCGACGATGCTCGTGACATCCTTGCCTCTAAAATCACGCTGAACTTGAACGAACCTTGTGCTTACGAGGACGTTTCCTGGATTAAGCCCGTGAAATACGTAGGTGTATGGTGGGAAATGATTGCAGGTAAGAGCACCTGGGCATATACAGACGACCTTCCCTCCATCAAACTGGGTGAAGTGGACTACTCCAAAATGAAGCCCAATGGCCGTCACGGTGCCACTAACGAAAATGTAAAAAAGTACATCGACTTCGCAGCCGAGCACGGTCTGGACCAAGTATTGGTAGAAGGCTGGAATGAAGGCTGGGAAGACTGGTTTGGCAAATCCAAGGATTATGTATTCGATTTTGTGACCCCTTATCCCGATTTCGACGTGAAGATGCTGAATGAATATGCCAAGAGCAAAGGCGTGAAGCTGATGATGCATCATGAGACATCCGGTTCGGTGCGCAACTACGAACGTCACATGGACAAGGCCTATCAGTTTATGGTGGATAATGGCTACAATGCCGTGAAGAGCGGATATGTAGGTAATATGATTCCCCGTGGTGAACATCATTATGGGCAATGGCTGAACAACCACTACCTCTATGCCGTGAAGAAGGCAGCCGACTACAAAATTTGTGTAAATGCGCACGAAGCTGTACGCCCTACCGGTTTGTGCCGTACTTATCCTAACTTGATTGGCAACGAATCTGCACGAGGAACTGAATATGAGGCATTCGGCGGTAGCAAACCGTTCCATACCACATTGCTTCCATTCAACCGCTTGATTGGCGGTCCGATGGATTACACACCGGGTATCTTCGATACCAAACTTGACTTTATGGGCGATTTGCCCCACGGACAAGTGCAGACTACACTTGCCAAGCAACTCGCTCTGTATGTAACTTTATACAGCCCGTTGCAGATGGCTGCCGACTTGGTTGAGAACTACGAAAAGCACATGGATGCTTTCCAATTCATCAAGGATGTGGCAGTAGACTGGGACGACAGCAAGTACATTGAAGCAGAACCGGGTGATTACATTACCGTGGCCCGTAAGGCAAAAGGAACCGGCAACTGGTTTGTTGGAGGTATTACAGACGAGAATGCACGTACAGCCAACTTTACGCTCGATTTCCTTGAACCGGGCAAGCAATACGTAGCCACTCTCTATGCCGACGGTAAAGATGCTGATTACAAGGAGAACCCTACTTCTTATCAGATAAAGAAGGGTATCGTAACCAGCAAGACCAAAATGTCCGTGAAGGAAGCGCGTAGCGGTGGTTTTGCATTGAGCTTGATTGAAGCAACTCCGGCTGACAAGAAAGCTGTGAAGAAGTGGAGATAATTTAGGGTAGAAAGAGTTTTTATTAGGCATTAGTGAGGCCCCGCAGAAGTCCAATCTTTGCGGGGCTTTTTTTGTGTTAGGGTAAGCTCATTCTTATACCGTAAAAATAGCATCAAGACCCGAGTTTTTGGTAAGTCCGTTCTTTGGGGAAACCTTTATTTTTGCACTCAGATAACAGATTGCATAATCATTAAAAATCAGAGATATGAATACGGATAAGAAAATCAGTCGTCGGGAGGCTTTAAAGCGTATGGGATTTGCCGTGATGAGCGGTGCTATCGCATCTTCCGGCCTACTCTCGTTGGCATCCTGCGAAACAAAAAGGAGTAAGCGTATCATCTTTTATTTTACCGGAACGGGTAACAGTCTTTACATCGCCCGTCAGTTGGCTGGAGAGAACGCAGAATTGTTGAGTATCCCTCAGATGGTGAAACGGGGGAAGTATGAATTTGAGGCAGATGAAATCGGCATCGTTTATCCCATCTACGGTCATATGCCTCCCTATATGGTACGGCAGTTCATTCAGAAAGCAAAACTGAAGGCAGAATACAAGTTTGCTGTCCTCACCTATGGTGCAAGGAAGTGCGATGCGGTAGAGATTTGGGACCGTATATCCCGTAAAGCCGACAATGCGTTCGACTATATCAGCACTATCATCATGGTGGATAACTGGCTACCCAACTTCGACATGAACGAGCAACTCAAGATAGACAAGCACATCCCCGAGAACTTGCAGAAGATAACGGCAGATATCAACAGTCGGCAGCATTGGCACGAACCGGTGACGGAGGAGGAACGGCAACAGCACCAAGGTTTTATGCAGCGGAGTGGACTCGACCCCGAGGTGGGCTTCCTGATGAAAAGCGAGAAGTTCTTTACCGTGACTGATGCTTGTATTGACTGTGGCATCTGCACCTACGTTTGTCCGCGCGGCAATTATGAGCTGACGTCGAGAGGAGTGAAGACGTCCGGTGACTGCGAGTTCTGTTTTGCCTGCATACAGAATTGTCCGCAGAAGGCTATTCAGTTCATAAAGCAGGAAGATGGCTCTTTTCCTGACGGAACGGAGAAGAACCCCAATGCCCGCTATCGTAATGAGCATATTTCGCTAATAGATCTGAAACGGGCAAACAATCAAAAACTATAATCATTAACCTCTGTATTTTGTCGGATTTACACCCAGATGTTGTTGTACGTAACGGCTAAAATAAGCAGGAGAGGAAAAACCGAACATATCGGAAATACGGACGAACGTTAGTGATTTGTCGCGCAGCAAACGCGAGATGTCGAGTGTGGTATAACGGTTTATCCAGTAGTTTGCTGTATAACCGCTTACTTTCTTGGAAACTTCCGAAAGATATTTGGAGGTGACACATAGGCAGTCGGCATAATAGGTCACTTCACGATGCTCGCGGAAAGTTCCGTTCTCCAGCATGTTGAGGAAATGGCTCATGATGGAAGCATTTTGTACAGAGATATTGTCCTCGCCATATAGATGGGAGTGGAAATCGAAGAAGTCGAGTATCAACATCTGTGTGGAGGCGATAAGCATATCGCGATGGAAATGATGGTCTGTATTCCGGAGTCTGTATTCCACTTGTTCAAAATCCCGGAGACATAGCTCTTGCTGTTCGGTAGTCAGGGACATGATAGGATTGAGAAATAGGGAAAGTTGCCCTTTCATGCCGTAGTTGTTCTGTGGTGTACTCAGCACCACAAAGCCCGATGCGATATAGATGACCTTTACGCGAAAATCTTCTGAAGGTTGAATTTTCTCTACCAGTTTTCCTTTGCGGACAATCATCAGGTCGCCGGCACGTAGCTCGCGCTCCTCTCCATTGTACTTCAATCGGCAGATTCCTGACAGACAGAGGGCGTGTGCAAGATAGCCACTGTATGCGTCCGTCCCCAGACCTTGAAGAGTATCGGCTATTATAATATTTGCGGTTTCTCCCATTATACAGTTGTTTGGTTTCGATCACAAAAGTATATGTTTCCAATAATATAACTTCTATTGTGGGCAAGAAATATATTGCCTTTTTTATTCATTTCAAATCTGCCCGAATTTCGCAAATTCTTCATACCTTTGCATCCGTTAATTTTAGAAACCAATAACAAAACAGAACTTATGGGAGGTTTTTTCGGAACAGTCGCCAAGGCAACAAGCTGTGTGGCAGATTTGTTTTACGGCACAGATTATAATTCACATTTAGGGACAAAACGTGGTGGGTTGGCTACATACGATGCAGAAACGGAGCAGTTTACCCGTTCCATTCACAATCTGGAAAGCACTTATTTCCGCACGAAGTTTGAGGATGAACTGGATAAGTTCAAAGGAAATTCCGGAATAGGAATCATCAGTGACACAGACCCTCAACCCCTTATCCTTAACTCCCACCTCGGTCGCTTTGCCATTGTAACGGTAGCCAAAATAGTAAATCTGCAAGAACTGGAAACAAAACTGTTGGCCCAAAACATGCACTTCGCCGAACTCAGTTCGGGCAAAACCAATCAGACGGAACTTATCGCCCTCCTTATTATACAAGGAAAGACATTTGTCGAAGGAATTGAAAATGTGTATAAGCATATCAAAGGTTCCTGCTCCATGCTGTTATTGACGGAAGACGGCATCATTGCCGCTCGCGACCGCTGGGGACGTACTCCGATTGTGATTGGCAAGAAAGACGGAGCGTATGCCGCCACAAGTGAGTCGAGCAGCTTTCCGAATCTTGGTTATGAGATAGACCGTTATTTGGGACCCGGAGAGATTGTTCGCCTGCGTGCCGATGGTGTGGAACAGATGCGCAAGCCTGATGAGGGAATGCAGATTTGTTCCTTCCTATGGGTATATTACGGTTTCCCCACTTCCTGCTACGAAGGTAAGAATGTGGAGGAAGTGCGTTTTGCCTCCGGTTTCAAGATGGCACAGACAGATAAGTCAGAGGTGGATTGTGCCTGCGGTATTCCTGATTCGGGTGTAGGTATGGCGCTTGGGTATGCCGAAGGTAAAGGAGTTCCTTATCATCGTGCCATTTCCAAATATACTCCGACTTGGCCTCGTAGTTTTACTCCCAGCAAGCAGGAATTGCGTTCGCTGGTGGCAAAGATGAAGCTGATTCCCAATCGTGCCATGCTCGAGGGTAAGCGTCTGCTGTTCTGTGATGACTCTATTGTCCGGGGGACCCAGTTGCACGACAATGTGAAGGTGCTGTATGAGTATGGTGCCAAGGAGGTGCATATCCGGATTGCTTGTCCTCCATTGATATATAGCTGCCCGTTTGTAGGATTCACGGCTTCCAAAAGCGACATGGAACTGATTACCCGTCGTGTCATCAAGGAACTGGAGGGTGACGAGAATAAGAATCTCGATAAGTATGCCACTACCGGCTCACCCGAATACGAAAAGATGGTGGACGTTATCCGCGAGCGTTTCGGACTTTCATCCTTGAAGTTCAATACGTTGGAAACTCTGGTTGAGGCTATCGGATTGCCTAAGTGTAAGATATGTACGCATTGTTTTGATGGTAGCAGCCATTTTTGATTGACATTTTGTCCTTAAGAAATAAAAAAGAGGCGTGAATTGCTTGGCAGTTCACGCCCCTTTTTTTATCTTTACAGCACAAAATAGTGGTTAATGATTAGTGATTAATGATTAGTGATTAATGATTAATGCCATTCGGATAATGCTTTTCGCCAATTACTAATCACTGACCATTAATCACTAACCATTAATCACTAATCATTATTCATCATGACTTTAGTAGAACGTTTTTTAAAGTACGTAAGCTTCGATACTCAGTCCAGTGAAGAGACTGAGATTACTCCGAGTACTCCGGGGCAAATGGTGTTTGCCCGGTATCTGAAAGAAGAATTGGAAACTTTGGGTCTGGAAGAAATCACGTTGGACGAAAATGGTTATCTGTTCGCCACTCTTCCTGCCAATACAGACAAGCCGTTGCCCGTCATCGGCTTTATTGCCCACATGGATACAAGCCCCGATATGAGTGGCAAGAATGTTTCTCCGCGTATCGTGCAGAATTATGACGGTAAGGACATTGTTCTTTGCGCCGAAGAGAATGTGGTTCTTTCTCCTGCCCAGTTCCCCGAACTGCTCGACCATCAAGGGGAAGATTTGATTGTGACCGACGGCAAGACCTTGCTTGGTGCCGATGATAAAGCCGGTATTGCCGAAATTGTATCGGCGGTGGTATATCTGAAGGAGCACCCCGAAATCAAGCACGGTAAAATCCGTATCGGCTTTAATCCGGATGAGGAAATCGGTCTGGGTGCCCATAAGTTCAATGTAGCGCAGTTCGGCTGCGAATGGGCCTATACCATGGATGGCGGAGAAGTGGGTGAACTTGAATTCGAGAACTTCAATGCGGCCTCTGCCAAGATAAGCTTCAAGGGACGGAATGTGCATCCGGGCTATGCCAAGAATAAGATGATTAACTCTATCCGCGTTGCCAACCGTTTCATGTCCATGCTTCCGGCTGACGAGGCTCCGGAGCATACCGAAGGTTACGAAGGTTTCTATCATCTGATAGGTATTACCGGCGAGGTGGAGCAGACAACAGTCTCTTACATTATCCGTGACCACGACCGCACCCGCTTCGAAGAGCGCAAGAAGGAGATGGAACGTCTTGTGGCAAAAATCAATGAAGAATACGGTCCGGGTACCGCTACTCTGGAACTTCGCGACCAATACTATAATATGCGCGAGCAGATTGAACCGGTGATGCATATCATCGACACCGCTTTTGCCGCCATGAAGGCGGTAGGTGTAGAGCCTCGTGTAAAAGCCATTCGCGGAGGTACGGACGGCGCCCAGCTCTCTTTCAAGGGCCTGCCTTGTCCCAATATCTTTGCCGGTGGCTTGAACTTCCACGGCCGCTATGAGTTCGTGCCTATCCAGAACATGGAGAAAGCCATGAACGTCATCGTCAAGATTGCCGAGCTCGTAGCAAGCAAATAGATAATTCATAACTCATAACTCTAATAGTTCCATGAAAACCACTCCGTTTACCGAAAAACACATCTCGCTGGGTGCCAAGATGCACGAGTTTGCGGGATATAATATGCCTATCGAGTATTCCGGCATCATTGACGAGCATCTTACAGTATGTCAGGGTGTCGGTGTATTCGACGTCTCACACATGGGAGAATTTTGGGTGAAAGGTCCCCATGCTTTGGACTTTCTGCAGAAAGTGACTTCCAATAACATAGCTGCCCTCACACCGGGGAAAGTACAGTATACCTGCTTCCCAAATGAAAATGGAGGCATTGTGGACGACCTTCTGGTCTATCATTATGAGCCGGAGAAATACCTGCTTGTCGTGAATGCGTCGAACATTGAGAAAGACTGGAACTGGTGTGTGTCTCATAACACGGAAGGCGCTGAATTGGAAAATGCTTCCGAGCACATGGCACAGCTTGCTGTGCAAGGACCGAAGGCTATTCAGGCTTTGCAGAAGCTGACTTCCATTAATCTTTCCGACCTTCCTTACTATACTTTTACCCACGGTGAGTTTGCCGGAGAAAAGGATGTCATTATCTCCAATACCGGATATACCGGTGCGGGTGGTTTTGAGCTTTACTTCTATCCGGAGGCTGCCATGAAGATTTGGGATGCCGTGTTCGAGGCAGGCGCGGAGTTCGGCATTAAGCCAGTTGGTCTGGGTGCACGTGATACGCTTCGTCTGGAAATGGGCTTCTGTTTGTATGGCAATGATTTGGATGACACCACTTCGCCCATTGAAGCGGGTTTAGGATGGATTACCAAGTTTGTGGAGGGAAAGAACTTCACCAATCGCCCGATGCTGGAAAAACAGAAAGCGGAAGGCACTACCCGTAAGTTGGTGGGATTTGAGATGATAGACCGCGGTATCCCCCGTCATGGTTACGAGCTGTATAGTACAGACGGTATTGCCATCGGTGTGGTTACCTCCGGAACTATGTCGCCTACCCGTAAGATTGGTATCGGAATGGGGTATATCAGACCCGAATACAGCAAGGTCGGTACGGAAATCTGCATTGACATGCGGGGACGTAAGCTGAAAGCTGTGGTTGTGAAGCCGCCGTTCCGCAAACAGTAGTTTGAATAAATGACTGAGAATGAAGAATTTGGCTGCGCAATGATGCCGCATGACAAATTCTTCATTCTTTATTCTTAGTTATTCCTTTCTCTATATTCTGCTTATCCTATCCAGCATTTGGTTTGCCCAACCTATCTCTTTATTGGTCCATTCCTTTTCGGTTCCTTCTATGCCCTGGCCTTCGTAGGCCGAAAGCAAGATGATGTATTCTTTCAGTATATCGGTGGCTTGGGCTTGTTTGTTCATGCGCATCAATAATAGTATTTTTTGTTTATATATGTCCAGATTGGGGCTTGTTCCTGCCATCTCCTGGGCTTTATCAAGCATGGCGAGGCAGCGGTTGTTCACTTCTTCCGTATTAGACAGTGCCATTTCCGCTTTTACCAGGATGATGTAGTCATTGTCCGTGGCTAGTCTGTTGTCAATGTTCTTGCGTATCAGCCGGGCAGTTTCCTTATAGCGCTTGTTGGCGTAGTTCATACTTGCGTTGAAAGAAACGACATCGCTGGTAGTCCGTAGGTAGGGGCGGGCACTCAAGCTATGGGATTCACCGGCCTTTTCTATACGCTTTTGCAGGTCGCCGATGCTGCCGTAGCGAGGAATGTCCTTGTTGCGCTGGTGCAGGTTGTAATACCCTATAATTTTACTGAGGGCCGATGCGATTCCGTCGGGATTATAGCCCTTGAATGCCAGAAGTTGGCGCGCAAGGCGGTCTGAAGAGATTTCCTGGGAAGTTTTGTATTTCATCCCCAACCGGTCCGTTGCCGGAATGCTCAAAAGGGAAGCGATGGCTCCGATATCTGCCACCAGACTGACGGCATAAGCATCTTCATTATCGTCCCAGTAGGCCACATCGAGGGCTGCGCTGGCGGTAGTGGCAAAGACATCTGCCCAGAAAGCCGCACGCTTGGCACGCCGTTCGGCACGGTAAATGTTGTTTACCTGATGGTCGAGGACGAAATGCCCCAGCTCACATGCGATGACGGCAGCCAGTTCGTCTTCGGAATCAAGAGTGCAGAGGAGGCCCGTACTGATAACCATGGAGCCGTTGGGAAGCATGAAGGCATCTGGTTCGGGCGACTGGATGATACGTATGTTCAGGCTCTCTCCACGATTGCTGTCAATGGTGGTGGCATTCAGTTTGGAGAATATTCCTTGTACGTACGAGGTTATGTAGTCGTCCTGATAGGCTATCTCGTTCAGTTTATCGAGATAGTCCAGGCATTCTTCGTCGATTTCCTGGCGCAGTTTGTGCTTGTAACCGCGGTCGTTGAAATATTCGTAAAGATGATTCTTCAGGTATATTTGCTGCCAGAATTCCCGGTCCGTTTCCGGAGCGGATATGGCAATGATACCCATCTCATCCGAAGGAATGGTCTCTTGTATGCCGTTCACTTCGACGGCATAGTAAATGTTGTCGCTGTTTTCACCGGGATTGTTCATTTTGACAACCCGGCGGATAATGACCGGGGTACCGGCGGGAGATTGCTGGTACTCTTTTGTCAATTCTCCTTTGATGGCGATGTTTCCGCTTAAGTCCTTGTGCTTGGGTTTGGCAAATCCTGCCGTTGTGACAAGGATTGTCAGGATGAATAGGGTGGCGAGTCGTTTCATGATTATGGTATGTTTTCGGTTTCGATGATACAAAAATAGGAAAGTGTTTTTCCCCTTTCTTGTTTTTTCCCCTATTCTGTGATAGGAGATTCCCTATTTATCGCTCAGCGGGAGGCAGAAACAAAAAAGGGAACCTTTCAGTGAAAGACTCCCTTTTTTCAGTTTGCTTGAAACTGATTATTTCTTACGGTTACCGTAGCGGCTCATGAACTTATCAACACGACCGGCGGTGTCAACCAGCTTAGACTTACCTGTGTAGAACGGGTGAGAGGTGCTGGAGATTTCCAGCTTTACCAGCGGATAAGTTTCACCTTCGAATTCGATAGTCTCTTTCGTGTTGCAAGTGGAACGAGACAAGAATACATCACCATTTGACATATCTTTAAATACTACCGGACGGTAATTTTCAGGATGAATACCTTTTTTCATTTTGATATTTTCTTTTAAAAATTTATATTCTGTTACTATTTTGGTAATAAATAGTGTAATGGTCTTCTTTTCAGAGCGCAAAGATAGTGCAAGTTGGAGACTCTACAAAATAAATTCAGATTTATTTTTATTTAGTAGGTTTATCGCATTTTATTTCTGATTTTTGCAGGACTTAATCTTGTGAATTTATGAGGAAACTACTTGTCTTATGCTCTTTCTGGCTGTGCGTGGCAACGCTGGGGGCACAAAATGCGGAACGGAAACTGTATAGTGTTGCGTTCTACAATCTTGAGAACTTATTTGATACGATTCATGATGCAGGTAAGAATGACTATGAGTTCCTGCCTAACGGCAGTTACCAGTGGACGGCAAAGAAGTATGAGTCCAAGCTGCAGAACCTTTCCAAAGTGTTGGGGTCCCTTTCGCGTGATTTAGTGCCGGAAGGTCCGGCATTCATCGGTGTGGCAGAGGCAGAGAACAGCCGGGTGCTGGAAGACCTCGTGAAGCAGCCGGCCATTTCCAATTATGAGTTCGTGCATTATGAAGGACCGGACAGACGGGGTATAGACTGTGCCTTGCTGTACGACCCGAAGCAGTTCAGCGTTACCCACTCGAAGTTGGTGCTTTCTACTCCTTTTGAGGGGGATACGGTGCACTTGACGCGCGGCTTCCTGATTGTGGACGGACAACTGGCGGGAGAGCGTGTCTGCGTGATAGTGAACCACTGGCCCTCCCGTGGGGCGAAGTCACCGGTGCGTGTGCATGCAGCCAGGCAAGTAAAGGCCTTGAAGGACTCTCTGATGCGTAGCGACAAGAAGCTGAAGCTCATCGTGATGGGGGATATGAATGACGACCCGATGGATGAAAGCATGGAGGTGCTGGGTGCACGCAAATATCCGAAGCAGGTGAAGAAAGGCGAACTCTACAATCCCTGGTGGGAGACACTGGAAGACAAGGGAGTGGGGACATTGCTCTATCGGGGCAAGTGGAACCTGTTTGACCAGATTGTCATTTCGAAACCGTTGCTGAAGGCTAAGAAAGGGTTGCGCTATGATCACAATGAAGTTTTCATCCGCGATTATCTGATTCAGCAGGATGGCAAATACAAAGGTTCCCCCTTGCGTACGCATGGGGGCAGGACTTGGCTGAACGGTTACAGTGACCATTTGCCGACCATCATCTATCTGAAAAATTAGTATTACATAATAATGTGTAAACAGATGCCGGAGAGCAAACATGTTCTCCGGTTTTTTTGTTGATAGAAGTATAGATGGCAAAAGTATGGCTGGCAGAGATAAATGCAAAGAGTTTGTAATATAGAGATTACAATAATCTGTTAAATGAAGCCAATAGCTTTAAAATAGAATGGATTTGGTAGGATGAGCCGGATATTTTATTCCCGTCAAGTTCTTTACTTTAAAGGATAATGATTACTTTTGCGTAGAATTTTAATTCACTAACAATAAAATTTAAACAAAATGGTTAATTACAAAGATTTAGGACTGGTAAACACAAGAGAGATGTTTGCTAAGGCTATCAAAGGTGGATATGCTATTCCGGCATTCAACTTCAACAATATGGAACAGATGCAGGCTATCATCAAGGCTGCAGTTGAAACAAAGTCTCCGGTTATTCTTCAGGTATCTAAGGGTGCCCGTCAGTATGCCAACGCTACTCTGTTGCGTTACATGGCTCAGGGTGCTGTTGAGTACGCTAAGGAATTGGGTTGCAAACATCCTGAAATTGTTCTTCACCTCGACCATGGAGATACATTCGAAACTTGCAAGAGCTGTATCGACTCCGGTTTCTCTTCAGTAATGATTGACGGTTCACACCTTCCGTACGAAGAAAACGTTGCACTGACTAAGAAGGTAGTTGATTATGCTCATCAGTTCGACGTAACTGTAGAAGGCGAACTCGGTGTATTGGCCGGTGTAGAAGATGAAGTTTCTGCAGAACACCATACATATACTAATCCTGAAGAAGTTATTGACTTCGCTACCCGTACAGGTTGCGATTCACTGGCTATCTCAATCGGTACTTCTCACGGTGCATACAAGTTCAAACCCGAACAATGCCACGTTGACCCTGCTACCGGTCGTCTGGTTCCTCCTCCTCTGGAATTTGCCGTTCTGGATGCTGTAATGGAGAAACTCCCGGGATTCCCCATCGTTCTTCACGGTTCTTCTTCAGTTCCTCAGGAAGAAGTTGATACTATCAACAAGTATGGTGGCAAATTGGAAGCTGCTATCGGTATTCCCGAAGAACAGTTGCGTAAGGCTGCCAAGTCTGCTGTTTGCAAAATCAACATCGACTCTGACTCACGTCTGGCTATGACAGCTGCTATCCGCAAGACATTTGCTGAAAAACCGGCAGAATTCGACCCGCGTAAGTATCTGGGCCCGGCTCGTGACAATATGGAAAAACTGTACAAGCATAAAATCATCAACGTGCTTGGTTCAGAGAACAAATTGGCTCAACTGGACTAATCGAAAGATAATCCGAATATAGTGTCAGCCCTTGCAATATTGATGTTGCAAGGGCTGATTTGTTATATATAGGCCGGTGTTGTGGGATGGTTAAGTTCGCCGGTTATTTCAGAAGCGGATGTTTCAACGTGTACAACAGTCTGTTTCCTTTAACAAAACAGTCTGTTTCCCTTAACTGAACAGTTTGTTTCAATAAAGAGAACACTTCGTTCCAATATGCAAAAACACTTCGTTCCAATACGTAAGAACACTTTGTTTCTACATATCTGAACACTTTGTTTCTCTATACTGGAACAAGGTGTTCACCGTTATGAACTAACAGATTAGCTATATTTGAGACCGGTGAAAAGCATATCCCCGTGACACCTATTCCATACTAAAAATCCCTTGCAGATGGCTGGCAGGAGAAGTGTCTGCCAGCTATCTGCAAGGGAGATTTGCAAGAATGAGCTCTCTGTGTGGAGTACGCGTTATAATTCTATCACTAATGATTCTCTGGGGCCCATCTTCAGCTCTTCACCGAAGGTGATGGCTTTGCCGCTAAGAATATCTTTTCCCTGCTTGCTGTCTTTCAGGATTTCCTTGTAGAATTTTAAAGGAACGGTGGTCTCTGCATCTGTACCGTTCAGCATCACGAATACCGTCTTGCCTTCGTACTGGCGTGCGTAGGCATAAACACCATTCTGTACCATGAACTGCACCATGTTGCCTTTGGCAATCACATCGTTTCCTTTACGCCAGTTCAGGATGGTCTTGTAGAAGTCGTAGCACTCGTTCTGTATCTTGGTACGTCCGGCTGGTGGGGTCAGTGCGTTTGTTGCGTCACTGGTCCATCCGCCGGGGAAGTCCTTGCGGACATAGCCGTCGCTCTTGCTCTTCACGCCATTCATCATGACTTCCGTTCCGTAGTAGAGTTGCGGAATGCGGCGGGTGGTAAGCAGCAGGGTAGAGGCTTGCTTCAGCATCGGAAGGTTGTTGCCTTCGCCCAGGAAGCGGTCGGTGTCGTGGTTTTCGATGAATGCCAGTACGGAAGCGGGGTTGGGGTAGAGGAAGTCGTATACGAAGTTATTGTATATGCGGTCCAGTCCCTTGAACCAAGTTTCGGTCTGTTCATTCTTGGCGGTGTTTATCTTGTCAAAGAAGCTGAAGTCCATAACGGTCTTGAGGTTACTGTTCTTGGGGGCTGATAGCTTGGAATCCTTCTGCCACCAGGCGGTGTAGGCGGGTTCGGTAACCCAGGTCTCGCCCACGGTGTTGTAGTTGGGATATTCTTCGTTGAGCTCTTTCATCCAGTTGCTCATGGCATCATAGTCGGCATACGGGTAAGTGTCCATGCGGATGCCGTCGATGTTGGCGAATTCAATCCACCAGAAACTGTTCTGTACCAGGTAGCGGTAAACGTGAGGGTTCTTCTGGTTGAGGTCGGGCATGGAAGGTACGAACCAGCCGTCGTTCATCTGGTCGGCATCGTACTGGGAAGTATAAGGGTCTACGTGCGGGGTCAGTTTGAAGGAGGTCTGCACGAAGTTGTTTTCGTGGTCGGGGTTGTTGAACCAGTCTTTGGAGGGCATGTCCTTAATCCATACATGCTCTACGCCGCAGTGGTTGAAAATCATGTCCATTACGATTTTGATGCCGCGTGCATGGGCTTTTTCAATCAGTAGCTTGTATTCTTCGTTAGTACCGAAGCGCGGGTCTACCTTGTAGTAGTCTGTGGTGGCATAGCCGTGATAGGAACCGCCGGTCATGTTGTTTTCCAGTACCGGAGTAAACCAGAGGGCTGTGACGCCGAGGTCGGAGAAGTAGTCCAGGTGTTGTTCGATGCCGGCAAGGTCACCGCCGTGGCGTGCATTGGGGTCATTGCGGTCTATCTTGTACTCGGCCATGCCCGCAATCTGGTCATTGTCCGGATTGCCATTGGCAAAGCGGTCGGGCATCAGCAGGTACAGTGCGTCGGAGGCGTCGAAACCTTTATGTTCGCAACCTTTCTTGTTGCGTGCCTTCAGTTCATATTCCTTTACGAGTTTCTTTTTTCCTTCAGTGAAGGTGAGGTTGAATTTGCCGGGTTTTACATCCTTGTCCAGTTTCAGATAGACCAGGAGGTAGTTGTTGCTTTCCAGCTTGACGGTGCTGCTCAATGAGACGCCGGGATAATTGACGGATACTGCCGCGTTGCCGATGCCTTCGCCATAGACCATCAGCTGGAGTTCCGGGTTCTGCATGCCGGTGTACCAAAACGGAGGGTCGATTTTGTTCACATTCATAGCTGCATACGTACTGAGGGAGAGTAAGAGTGTTCCCAAGATTAAGAATACTTTTTTCATGATAGTAACTTTACGGTTAATTTTTGCGCTAATTTAAAACAAATAACGGAGAAAGTTAATCTTTCTCCGTTACTGTACCTTATTATATTATGCAAACGTTTTCATTGGGGCTATTTGATGGGGGTTACGCTGGCGGTATCGACCTTTCCCTTGAAGAAGTCCTCTTTCTTGCGCTTTTCTCTGATGTCCTTCAGCCAGTTTTCGGCGGCATTGTATCGGTTGTCTTCTCCGATGATGGGAACTCCGTCCGCATCTACTTCCTGCACTTTGTCCTTGCTGTTTTTCGGACGGGTTTTCAGGTATGCCGTCAGGTATCTCTCTGCTTTGGACACATCTTTCAGATAGTAATAATAGACAAAGGCTGCGTCGTAGAGCAGTTTGTGTTTCTGTCGGTCGTATTTTTCATATTGTGTCAGGAGGGCGTTTGCCTGGTCGGTGTATTGAAATGCCATCTTGTAGCAATCCGCAAGCCCCACATATAGGCGGGACATAATACTGTCGTTGGGCATGGCGAGGCTTACGGCAGTTTCCAGATAAGTCACTCCATCCTCTTTCCATGATGTTTTGGAGCAGGCGCGTCCCAGATAATAGAGAACGTTGATGTTGCTATTGTCATCTTTAAGAGCCCTTTCCAGCAGGTCGTGTGCAGGGTAGAAGTCTTCGAGGGCATAGTAGCTGATTCCGGCGTAGAAGCAGGTTTGGAAGGAGCTGTCCTTTTCCTGCAACAGTTGTTCATATCTTTCTATTACTTTGGGGTAATCTTTGTTCAGACAATAGGCTTGGGCATTGATGCGGTTCACAAGGACGTTGGTGGAGTCTATGGAACGGTATTTCTCCGTTATGCTTATGGCGTCTTCATACTGGTGGCCTGCTACATAGATGTTGCCGAGTTTGGCAGCAGACAGGTAATCATTGGGATATCTTTTCTGTATGTCCAGATAGGCATCTATCACATGCATGATTTCTGTGTTGTCATAGACTTGCCCCATACTTTCGGCTCTAAGGTGTAGTACATAGGCGGAACTGTCCCTTTCTGCCAGCAGGTTACTTTCCTTTAGAGACTCACGGTATCTCTTCATGTTCATCAGCAGACTGATATACTGGATGCGTGCGTATTTATTGTCCGGATTTATGTGGAGCGCATTCTGGTAGTAATCCAGTGCCTCGCTATATTTGGCAAGTGATTTGCAGCATTCGGCAGCTTCAATGTATGCCCGGGGATTGAGAGAATCCTGAGCTACGACTTCCTGAAATACGCTTAGGGCTTCAAGGTTATTGCCCAGCCCTTTCAGCGCTTTCCCTTTTTGGTAGAGTAGGGGGACGGTCGGGGTTTCTTGATCGATCAGCATCAAGGCTGTTTCATAATCGTAGTTGGTCATCGCCTCTTGAATGGGATTTGTGGTCTGTGCCGCCAGAAGTGAACAGCATGCACTGAAACATAAGGAGATAAAAAGCTTTCGCATACAGTATATCATTTATATGAGGTTAAACTGACTGCAAGTTACTAAAAAGAATGTATTTACGAAATAATCGTAATCTGTTTTAGATAGATTAACGAAAAAGCCCCTCCAAAAATGATGGAGGGGCTTTAAAATAGTTCGGAATTCAATCCGGATAACGGAATGAATAAATGTATTACATTAAGAATCCCAGCAGGATACCTGCTGCTACAGCGGAACCGATTACACCGGCAACGTTCGGGCCCATGGCATGCATCAGCAGATAGTTGGTAGGATCGTATTCCAGACCTACTACTTGGGAGATACGTGCAGAGTCGGGTACGGCAGATACACCGGCATTACCGATCAACGGATTAATCTTGTTGCCCTTCTTCAGGAAGAGGTTGAAAATCTTCACGAAGATGACGCCGGATGCTGTGGCAATGACAAATGATAAGGCGCCCAGACCGAATATCTTGATTGAATCAAGGGTTAAGAACTCGGATGCTTGCGTAGAAGCACCTACTGTCAAACCAAGCAGAATAGTAATGGTATCAATCAGCGGACCACTGGCTGTGTTTGCCAGACGACGTGTAACTCCACTTTCTTTCAGTAAATTACCGAAGAACAGCATACCCAGCAAAGGCAGACCGGATGGTACAAGGAATGTGGTCAGTAACAAACCGATAATCGGGAACATTACTTTTTCCGTATGTGAAACCACACGGGGAGGTTTCATACGGATAAGACGTTCATTTTTACTGGTCAGCCAACGCATAATAGGCGGCTGTATCACCGGTACTAATGCCATATATGAATAGGCTGATACCGCAATGGCACCCATTAAGTTAGGAGCCAGTTTGGAAGAGAGGAAGATGGCAGTCGGACCATCGGCACCACCAATGATACCGATTGCACCAGCCTGCATCGGGTCAAATCCTATGGCAAGGGCAATCATATAAGCACCGAATATACCGAATTGGGCTGCTGCACCAACCAACATTAATTTGGGGTTCGATATCAAAGCGGAGAAATCCGTCATGGCACCGATACCCAGGAATATGAGTGGCGGGTACCAACCGGAGGTTACTCCCTGGTACAGAATATTAAGTACGGAACCTTCTTCATAGATACCGACTTTCAATCCGGCTTCCATATTGAAAGGTATATTACCAATCAGCATACCGAAACCGATAGGAATTAATAGCATCGGCTCAAATTCCTTGGCTACAGCCAAGTATATGAAAAACAAACCTACCAGAAGCATTACCACATGTCCTACCGTTGCATTGGCAAAACCTGTATAAGTCCAGAAGTCGGCAAGGTTGTTTCCTAAAAATGTGATAAATTCTCCCATATTATTCAATAATTACGAGGTCAGTACCTTCGAGAACAGAGTCCCCTTTGTTTACATTGATGGCTGTAATCTTACCGTCTTTATCAGCATTGATATTGTTTTCCATCTTCATGGCTTCCAGAATGATGATAACTTGTCCCTTCTTTACTGTATCGCCGACATTTACTTTGATATCGAGGATTACACCGGGAAGCGGAGATTTTACACCTGACTTGCCGGTAGAAGCAGCGGCCGGTTTTACTACCGGAGTAGCAGGAGCAGCAGGAGCGGATGTGGCTGCCGGACGTGCTACCGGTTTAACGACTACCTTCGGTGCTTTTTCCATTTCAACTTTGTAGGGAGTACCGTTCACTTCTACGTGAGCGATGTTGTCTTCAATATCTCCAATGGCAACTTTATATACGTTACCGTTAATTTTATATTTATATTCTTTCATCGTTTTATTTTATTATGGGTGACTTACTTTTTGTGAGGAGTCTCACGCAACGTATAAATCTTTGAACTCCACGGTGAGTAACTGCGTTTTACACGGGTAATGGTAAGTATCGTGTCTTCCACATCGTGTACATCGCTTTGGAATTCGTGCATGGCCATTGAAATGGCAGCAAAAACTTCTCCCGGAGCCTGCCCCAGTTGTTTCTCTTTTGCTTCTTGTTTATCAGTAATACCTTTAGCTTTCATGGCATTGCGTTTGCTGAGGTTAACTGATATTTTACCTATAATCTTGAAGGAGATGTAGAGTAATATCAGCCCGCAGAATACAACGCTCATGGCAGAAATAGCCATACCGATACCTACGCTGTCATGCTCTTCGAATTTTTCCATTTTGGCATTGCTGTCGATAGTCTTGTTGTTGGTACTCGGAGTGACATATTTATCTTCGCTTCCACCCTTTACTTCCCATTGGTCGGCTGCATCACTGACACGGGCATAGGATTGGTTGGCTTTTAAAGTACCGGCAGGCACTATGACTTGATCAAGCAATTTCTTGCCGGAATCATACAACCCAATCCAGTTGGCATTTGTGGCATCCAGTTTGAAGTTCGTATGAAATGTACCGCGTCTTGGTTCTCCATCAGCCCAGAAAAGTGCATGCTGACGTGGTTTTATGAGTGTCAGAACGTCACCTTTGGGAATGAAATAACTGGCAGTATCACCCGGCTGGCTGCTGAATTTCAGATAGCAACCTGCAAGGTCGGCGCTGCCGTATGATCTGTTGAATATTTCAATCCATGCGCTGTGCACACCGTAGTCATCCTGATAGTTGCTTTCGTTGTTGACCAGCACTTCATTCAGCAGCAGTTTGTTGTTCGATTTCTGTTCTTTGCAAGAAGAGCAAAAGCCTAACACCAGCATCAATGAAAGGAATATTCCGATTTTTGTTTTATTCATAATCGTTCTTGTTTTAGTGTGAAAAGCTTGATTACAAGGGAATATTACCATGCTTCTTAGCCGGGTTAGTCAATTTCTTGGTTTGCAACTGTTGCAGGGCACGAATGATGCGGAAACGTGTGTTACGCGGTTCGATAACATCATCAATGTAGCCATATTTAGCTGCATTATAAGGATTGGCAAACAACTTGGTGTATTCAGCCTCTTTTTCAGCCAGGAATTGAGCCGGATTTTCCTGCTCTTTGGCTTCGCGGGCATATAATACTTCTACAGCACCTGCACCACCCATTACAGCGATTTCAGCAGTAGGCCAAGCATAATTCATGTCGCCACGCAGCTGCTTACAGCTCATCACGATGTGCGAACCACCGTAGGATTTACGCAGTGTGATGGTAACCTTGGGTACAGTAGCTTCACCGTATGCATACAGCAGTTTGGCACCGTGCAGGATGACGCCGTTGTACTCCTGGCCGGTTCCCGGAAGGAATCCCGGTACGTCTACCAATGATACGATAGGAATATTGAAGGCGTCGCAGAAACGGACGAAGCGTGCGCCCTTGCGGGATGCGTTGCTGTCGAGCACACCTGCCAGATACTTCGGCTGGTTGGCAACAATACCTACGGACTGTCCGTTGAAACGTGCGAAACCGATAATGATATTCTTTGAATAATCTTTTTGGATTTCGAGGAACTCACCATTATCTATGATAGCACCAATTACCTCGTACATATCGTACGGCTTGTTCGGGTTATCAGGAATGATGTCGTTCAGGGAATCTTCCAGACGGTCGATAGGGTCTGTACAGTCTACATAGGGAGCTTCTTCCAGATTGTTCTGGGGAATGTAGCTCAACAGTTTGCGGATAAGGGCCAAACCTTCTTCTTCTGTCTGTGCAGTAAAATGAGTAACACCAGATTTGGTAGAGTGAACGCTCGCGCCACCCAGGTTTTCCTGGCTTACGTCTTCTCCGGTTACAGTCTTTACTACCTTCGGACCGGTAAGGAACATGTAGGATGTACCTTCCATCATCAAAGTAAAGTCTGTCAAGGCAGGAGAGTAAACGGCGCCACCAGCACAAGGACCGAAAATGCCGGAAATCTGCGGAATGACACCCGAAGCAAGTATGTTACGTTGGAAGATTTCAGCGTAGCCAGCCAAGGCATTAATACCTTCCTGAATACGTGCACCGCCCGAGTCGTTGATACCGATACACGGAGCACCCATTTTCATGGCTTGGTCCATAATCTTACAGATTTTCAGAGACATGGTTTCGGACAGTGAACCGGCAGAAACTGTGAAGTCCTGTGCGAAGATATAAACCAGACGGCCTTCGATTGTACCGCAACCGGTTACTACACCGTCACCGGGGTAGTGTTTCTTTTCCATGCCGAAGTTGGTGCATCTATGTTCTACGAACATGTCCATTTCTTCGAAACTGCCTTCGTCGAGAAGCATGGCTATGCGCTCGCGAGCTGTATATTTACCCTTCTCGTGTTGCTTTGCAATCGCTTTTTCACCACCACCGAGACGTGCTGCAGCGCGGCGGTCTATAAGCTCTTTAATCTTTTCAAGTTGATTACTCATGAATTTATATTCTTTAAGTGTTTATACAATTTATGATTTGATGATTTTACAGTCTTGCTTATTCCGGTTTCTCGCAAAGCTCGGTCAGGACACCGAGAGTTGACTTCGGATGCAGGAATGCAATGTTCAGACCTTCTGCACCTTTGCGGGGAGCTTTGTCTATAAGGCGGATACCTTTTTCTTCGACTTCGGCAAGCACACCGGCCACTCCGTCTTCAACGGCGAATGCGAGATGATGCATGCCACCGTTACCGTTGTTCTTTTCGATGAACTTGGCAATTGTGCTTTCGGGAGAAGTAGGTTCCAACAATTCGATCTTTACATCGCCCACTTTCAGGAAAGCGGTTCTAACTTTCTGATCTTCCACGGTTTCGATGTTGTAGCATTTCAAACCTAAAACGTTTTCGTAGTACGGAAGGGCTTCTTCAATGCTCTTAACGGCAATGCCCAGATGCTCAATGTGTGAAATCTTCATAACTATATAAATTAATGTTAGTATTGTATCCTTTTTAATAAAGGTATAAAGCAGCACAAAGAAAGAGAATTCTTCCTTAATAAAGAAATTTTTCATCAATTAATTAATGGTTAATTGAACTTTAGAAGGATTTTTTCAGACTTTAGATAGAGACCGGTTGTTTTCTTGATATCGTCCGCTAACGGACATCCCCACTGTCCGAAAATGAACACTTACCCCTCTATGAAACCTTTCCGGCCACTTGGCACACTCTTTGCTTTTCTGTTTGCGACAATTTTAAAGATTGAACATGAAAAAGAATATTTTACTTGCAGTTTGTTTTTTGATGCCGTTGGCAACCATGGCGCAGAATGATACTTTGGGACATGAACGCAATATTACGCTGTCGGAGGCCATTGTACTGGCCCGTACGCAGTCTGTGGATGCTGCTGTGGCATTGAATGAATTGAAAACCGCGTATTGGGAATACCGTACATTCCGTGCGGACTTGTTGCCGGAAGTGAATTTCACCGGTACACTACCCAACTATAACAAGTCCTACAGTACCTACCAGAATTCCGACGGCTCCTATAGCTTTGTTCGCAACAATACACTGGGGCTGTCCGGACAGCTTTCGGTAGACCAGAACATTTGGTTTACGGGGGGTAAGCTGTCACTGACTTCTTCGCTGGATTATCTCAAACAACTGGGTTCCGGAGGAGCGAAGCAGTTCATGTCAGTCCCCGTGAGCCTGGAGTTGACGCAACCGGTCTTCGGAGTGAATACCTTGAAGTGGAACCGCCGTATAGAGCCCGTACGCTATGCCGAGGCAAAGGCCGAGTTCATTTCAGCTACGGAAGAGGTGACGATGAAAACCATCACTTATTTCTTTGAGTTGCTGCTGGCCAAAGAATCGCTCGCTACCGCCATGCAGAACAAGACGAATGCCGACCGCCTTTATGAAGTGGCCATAGCCAAACGTAAAATGGGACAGATATCCGAGAATGATTTGTTGCAGCTTAAACTGAATTCATTGCAGGGCAAGGCCGACGTGACTGAGGCAGAGAGCAACCTGAATGCAAAAATGTTCCAGCTCCGTTCTTTCCTCGGGGTGTCCGAGCAGGAAAGCCTGAATCCGGTGTTGCCCGCCACTGTTCCCGATATAAAGATGGAGTATGACCGTGTGCTGAACAAGGCACTGGAACGCAACTCCTTTGCACAGAACATTCGCCGCCGCCAGCTCGAAGCTGATTATGAAGTGGCAACGGCACGCGGAAACTTGCGCAGCATCGACCTCTTTGCCAGTGTGGGCTATACGGGGCAGAACCATGAATTCTCTTCAGCCTACCGGGACTTGCTTGATAATCAGATTGTGCAGGTAGGCGTCAAGATTCCTATCCTTGACTGGGGCAAGCGCCGCGGCAAGGTAAGGGTGGCAAAGAGCAACCGTGAAGTGGTCTTGTCCAGAATCCGTCAGGAACAGATGGACTTTAATCAGGACATCTTTTTGCTGGTGGCTAACTTCAACAACCAGGCGCAACAGCTGGACATAGCCGAAGAGGCGGATGTCATTGCTGAGAAGCGTTACAAGACCAGTGTAGAGACCTTTATGATAGGTAAAATCAGCACTCTGGACCTGAACGATGCACAGAACTCTAAAGACGAAGCCCGTCAAAAGCATATTTCAGAGCTGTACTACTATTGGTATTACTTCTATCAGCTCCGCAGCTTGACCCTTTGGGATTTTGAACGCGATACGGAATTGGAAGCTGATTTTGAAGAGGTGGTAAGAGGATAAGTCGACGGGTTGCAAGTGATAAGTTATGAGTTATTTGCCGGTAAAAGTACCGTATATGCGATATTATAGGTAAATAACTTATAACTTATCATTCATAACTCTGCTTTTTTACTTATTTTTGCGGGAAACAAACTACAATTTTTATGATACTGATAATAGACGACGATAGTGCTGTGCGCTCTTCCCTCAGCTTTATGCTGAAGCGTGCCGGATATGAGGTGAAAACGGCTCCGGGCCCTCGCGAAGCTATGGATATAGTTAGGGCCGAAGCACCCGCCTTGATTTTGATGGATATGAACTTCACTCTTTCCACTACCGGAGAAGAGGGACTTACTTTATTGAAGCAGGTAAAGGTGTTCCGTCCTGATGTGCCCGTTATTCTGATGACTGCATGGGGAAGTATCCAGCTTGCCGTGCAGGGGATGCAGGCCGGCGCATTCGATTTCATAACCAAGCCTTGGAACAATGCCGCTCTTTTGCAGCGCATCGAGACGGCCCTTGAGCTTACGGCCGCCCCGAAAGAGGTGCCGGAAGAACAGACTACCGCATTGAATCGCAGCCATATTATAGGTAAGTCCAAAGGGCTGATGGAAGTGCTGAACACAGTGGCCCGCATAGCCCGTACCAATGCTTCGGTATTGATTATGGGCGAAAGCGGAACGGGCAAGGAGCTGATTGCCGAAGCCATCCATATCAACAGTCAACGCGTGAAGCAGCCTTTTGTCAAGGTGAACCTTGGTGGCATCTCGCAGAGCTTGTTCGAGAGCGAGATGTTCGGCCATAAGAAAGGGGCGTTTACCGATGCCAGCGCCGACCGTATAGGGCGTTTTGAAATGGCAAACAAAGGTACTATCTTCCTCGATGAGATTGGTGACCTCGACCCTTCCTGCCAGGTGAAACTGCTGCGCGTGCTTCAAGACCAGACATTCGAAGTGCTGGGCGATAGCCGTCCCCGCAAAGTCGATGTACGCGTTGTGTCCGCCACTAATGCAGACCTCCGCAAGATGGTGTCCGAACGTACTTTCCGTGAAGACCTTTTTTACCGTATCAACCTGATTACCGTAAAACTGCCCTCCTTGCGGGAGCGCCGTGAAGATATTCCTTTGCTGGCACGTCACTTTGCCGACCGTCAGGCAGAGGTGAACGGCTTGCCGCGTACGGATTTCTCGGCCGACGCTCTGAATTTCCTTTCCCGCCTGCCTTATCCGGGCAACATTCGTGAGTTGAAGAATCTGGTGGAGCGTACCATTCTGGTCAGCGGCAAGCCGGTGCTGGATGCCACGGATTTCGATGCCCAATATCTGCGTCACGACGAACCGGCCAAAGCTGCCGAAGGTACTTCTTTTGCAGGTATGACCTTGGATGAAATAGAGCGGCAGACTATCTTGCAGGCGTTGGAACAGCATAAAGGGAATCTCAGTCAAGTGGCAGTGTCATTAGGCATCAGCCGCGCTGCGCTTTACAGACGTTTGGAAAAATATAATATTCAAGTCCCGTGCGCATAAAATTCTTTTTCTTCATACTTGTCCTTTTTCTGCTTGGTCTGGGTGGAATGCTGGTATATCTGCTGAGTGGAAAGCCGTCTTTGTACCTATACGTGTTGGAGGGGCTCATCGGGTTTATCCTTATCTATCTGATAGTATTCTATAATAAGATAGTGAAGCCGATGAATACCATCGGCAGCGGTATGGAGTTGCTGCGCGAGCAGGATTTCAGTAGCCGTCTCAGCCGGGTAGGGCAGTACGAGGCAGACCGCATTGTGAATATCTTTAACCGAATGATGGAGCAGCTCAAGAATGAACGGTTGCGCATGCGCGAGCAGAATCACTTCTTGGATTTGTTGATTCAGGCATCTCCAATGGGGGTTATTATTCTGACAATGGACGATGAAGTGTCGCAACTGAATCCGATGGCGGTAAAGATGCTCGGTGTCCGTATGGAGGAGGCGATGACAAAACGGCTGGACCAGATGGACTCCCCGTTGGCTGCCGAACTTTCGTCTATTCCCAAAGACGAGACGGCGGTAGTCCGTCTCAATGATGCGAATATTTATAAATGCACCCATTCTTCTTTTATTGACAGAGGGTTCAAACATCCTTTTTTCTTGATAGAGCGTATGACGGAAGAAGTGATGCGTGCCGAGAAGCGTGCCTATGAAAAGGTAATCCGCATGATAGCTCATGAAGTGAACAATACCACTGCGGGCATCACTTCCACACTCGATACAGTGGAGCAGGCACTTTCTACAGAAGATGATATGGAGGACATCTGCGACGTGATGCGCGTCTGTACGGAGCGTTGTTTCTCGATGAGCCGTTTCATTACCCGTTTTGCAGATGTGGTAAAGATACCTGAACCTACCCTGGTGCCCGTCCAACTGAATGAGTTGGTGTCCATGTGCAAGCGTTTCATGGAAGGAATGTGCAATGACCGCAATATAGGGCTACGTCTGGAATGCGACCCGGAGGTGGGAATGGTGCGTATGGATGCTTCTCTTTTTGAGCAGGTGCTTGTGAATATCATCAAGAATGCTGCCGAAAGTATAGAGGGGGATGCCGGAGAAAACGGACAGCAAGGTGAGATAATAGTAAGGACCACTGCCCCCGCTTCTGTGGAAGTCGTTGACAATGGTCCGGGGATAAGTAAAGAGACCGAAGCTAAACTCTTCAGTCCCTTCTTTTCCACCAAGCCGAACGGGCAGGGAATTGGCCTGGTGTTTATCCGGGAAGTTTTGAGCCGTCATGGTTGCACGTTCTCCCTACGTACCTACAACGATGGATTGACCCGCTTCCGTATACTATTTAATTGAAATTTGAAAGTTTTACCTTTCACCTTTCAATTTCTGCTTTTAAAGAATTCTTTTGCATATTCGTCCAATATCCTTTTAATGCCTTGGCCGATGGTCGCATAGTCTTTCTCGTCCAGATTGGCGAGTGAGGCGCGCACGCTCCATTCGGGGCCGTCAAAACCACCGCCGTTCAGCAACACCAGAGAGGTTTCCTTGGCAAGGCGGAAAACTACGTTCAGCGGGCTGTAGGTACGTTTCAGATATTCTACAAAGTCGTCCCCATAGAACTTCTTTGCCCAAACCAGCATGTCGATTTCTGTATAATAACCTACGCGCAACGGGTCTTCCGTCAGCGTGAAACCGGTATTTTCCCAAAGGGCATGCAATCGGCGGCGGATAATCTCCTGCATCTTTTGCTTGTATTTGTTTTCCTTGTCCAGCAGGGCAAAGGCGGCGAAAAGGCCCATCTGCATCTGTTGTGGCAATGACAGTCCGGCGGTATGGTTCAGTGCCACCTGGCGACTGTCGGCAACCATACGGTCGATAAACTTCAGTTTTTCAGGTTCCAGAGTGAGGGTGGAGTAGCGGCGGTGCAGAATCTCCCGTTTCTCTTTCGGCAGTTTGGCTATCAGCTTGTCGAACAGATTGAATTCGTGCAGGGCAATGACCGCATTGCGCCATCCGGTGGCACCGAAGTATTTGGAGAATGAATAGACGCAAAGCGTATTGTAGGGAATTTCTGCCATGAACGAACGGAAGTGCGGACTGAATGTACCGTATACGTCGTCTGTAATAATCATCAGATTAGGGTTGTCATTTCTGACGATGCTCACGATGCGCGCCATTGTATCCGGACTGAGTGTGTAGCTGGGCGGATTACTGGGATTAGTGACAAAGAGGGCCTTGATTTTAGGGCTTTTCAAGCGGTCTATGTCTTCGTCGCTGTACTGCCAGAGGTGCATCCCTTCGCTATTCATGCGGTTGGCATGTATTTTGGTCACTCGAAACTGGTAGCGGCTGAGTTGTGGAATTTCAATATAGGGGGTAAAGGCAGGAACCATGAGGACGATGCCGTCCCCTTTGTTCAGCAGGAAGTTTTCCTGCAGGGAGTCGAATATATAGCACATGGCGGCTGTTCCACCTTCGGTGGCAAACAAATCATAGGCACCCCGGGGAGGACGGTTGTCGCACATCTCTTGCGAGAGATAGTCTTGCACAAGGATTTCTGTAAAATGAAGGATGCGGTCGGGCACGGGATACTGGTCGCCTACAATGCTTTCGGTCCATTCGTGTACAAGGCTGTCGGGGTCGGCGGCATGCTGCATCAGCAGGTAGTTGTAGGTTTGTTCCAGCAATTTGGCACCCGGTGCGTTATTGTTCTTTTTCAGGAAGGCTTCGAAGCGGGAGGCAATGCCTTTTTTTTCGGGGATGCCTGCAATGTCCTCGGGCAAATCCATGATGCGACGGCACTCTTCCAAGCCGAAGCTTCCCAATAGGAAAAAGGCCTCGCGTGGAGCGGTTGCAATCCAGTTGGGGTTGCCGCGCCCTGCGTTCAGCATGGTACGGGCGGTTTTCTTCAGACTTTCGTCTGCCATGTCTATCAGGCGGTTCTTCAGTTCGAAAGGACTGATAGATTCCATTTTCTTTTCTAAAAGTTTTGTATCCATAAGCTCAAGTTTAGGTTCGTTATTTATTGTTTTCAGTCATTCGGTGAATAATCTCTGTTCATGTGGCGGACTATTTCTTTCCTTGCTTGAAATTAATCGTCCGATATATGTTTCCTTTTCGTCCGACAGTTGTTGAATCATCGTCCGACAACTGTTGAATTATCGTCCGACAGCTGTCGGACGAATAGCTATTAGTGAATGGGTATATAGTCGCTTGCATTTCCGGCAATAATTCTTTGAATGCTTCGGATTAGTAAGCATTGACACAAAATCGTCTTATAGTAGCAAAACGATGACTACACCCCATATTATTAATAAGGTATTGCCCACGGCATAGGTCACGGTGTATCCCAGAGCAGGCGTTTCGCTCTCAACGGCATCCTGCACCGCGCCTAAAGCGGCCGTAGTGGTACGTGCCCCTGCGCAGACGCCCAAAGCCAGTGCCGGATGGAACTTGAAAACATACCTTGCCAGCAGCAAGCCGATAATCAGCGGCAGGGTGGTGGCTGCTGCTCCCACCAGAAACAGGCTGATACCTACGTCGTGGAAGCCCTGCACGAAACTGGGACCTGCCGAAATGCCCACTACCGCGATGAACATGTTCAGACCGACATTGTTCAACACCCATTGTGAAGGTTCGGGAATGCGCCCGAAGGTGGGGTGCTTACTGCGGAGCCAGCCGAAGAACAAGCCCGCAATCAATGCGCCGCCGCTTGTGCTCAAGCTGATGGGGATGCCGCCGATATGGACGGAAAGTGCTCCGAACAAACCTCCGATAAGGATACCCAGGCCTACGAATATCATATCCGTCTGGTTGGTAGGACGGTCTATATACCCCAGACGTTTGGCTGCTGCTTCCACTTCCTGCCTGGTACCTACCACTTCGATGACGTCGCCGGCATCTACTACCGTTTGTGCCAGCACGGGAATGGATATTCCGGCGCGCTTGATGCTCCGGATACTGACACCGTGCATGAACTTTTCCCTTCGGATAGCTGCAACCGTCTTGCCGGCAACCGTCTTGCGTGTGATTGTAACCGGTAACTTTTCCGCAGGAAAATCCAGGAGCTGGGCATCTTGTACTTCCGGCCCTATCCAGCTTTCTTCGCCTATGATATATTCACGGCGTCCGCTTAGCACTACTTCGTCTCCCGGCTCTATCCGTAGGTTCATGCTGACTTCCACCACAATTCCGGATTTGCGGAGGCGTTCCACAAATAGACGTTTGTCGTGCTGCCGGAAGTAGACTTCCAGGTCAATCACCCGCTTTCCATTCTTGAACCATTCGTTTTCGACCCGGTAGGCACGGAAAGTGACGGGGCGTGCCGCCGGCATGAATCCCGGTTCGTCAGCCAGAGAGCTGCCCATCTTCGCCTCCAGTTCCTTGCAGGCGGCTTTCACCTTTTCCAGCCCGCCCAGCATCTTGGGACCGATGGATGATAGGACCCATGCCGAGCCTGCAGTACCGAAAATGTAGGTGACGGCGTAGGATACGGGAATGATGTTGACGTAACTTTGTCGTTGGGCCTCGTCCAGTCCCATATTGGCCATGGTGTCTTCTGCCACTCCGATGACGGCGGAGATGGTTTGCGAACCGGCCAGCAGTCCGGCAGCTTCACCGGCATTGTAGCCCATCATCAGGGCCAGCAGCCAGGTCACTAACAGTACGGATATACACATCAGTACGGCAAAGCCCACTTGGGGCAATCCGTCCTTTTTCAGTCCGCGGAAGAACTGGGGACCCACTTTATAGCCCACGGCAAAAAGGAAAAGCAGAAAAAATACCGACTTTATCGGACCCGGTACGGCTATATTCAGTTGCCCTACCAGTACGCCTACAAGCAGTACACTGGTCACTGTGCCCAGCGTAAACTTACCGATACGCAGTTTCCCCAGCCAGAATCCCAGGAATATAGTGAGGAAAATGGCAAGTTCGGGGCGTTCCCTGAGCTGGTTGAAAATCCATTCCATAATCAAGTTGTTTAGGTTATATATTGGTTGTTCCGATGCTTTCTGGAGCGTCGTTTCGCTATACAACGGCTTTTAACGGGAAGTGTTTTATACAAAAGGAGTTTTTTAGAACATTTATTCCGTAAAACCGAACTTTAAGAAAAAGTTTTCTTCCGTACCTTTGTCATCCAAATTAGGTAAAACAAGGTATGAAGTTGTTTTTTAGGGTATTTCTGCTTATCCAGCTGGTTACTCTTCCATTGAGGGCACAATATATGGTGCAAGGCGTTGTCACCGATTCGTTGACGAAGGAGCCATTGCCTTATACGTCAGTTTATCTGAAAGGAACTACGGAGGGAGGGATGACGGACAATAACGGCCGTTTTTCCTTCAAGACCTATCGCCCGGAGGCCACGCTGGTCATTTCGGCCGTGGGATATAATGAATATGTCCGGTTGATTCATCCCGCAAAGTCGTCTAAGTTCAATATAGTCCTTTCGCCAGCCACTTATGCACTGGATGAAGTGGTGGTGAAGCCGAAGCGTGAACGGTATAAGAAAAAGGATAATCCCGCAGTGGAGTTTGTACGCAAGATGATAGAGCATCGGGATGACTATTCGCCCGACGAACGCGACTTCTGGAAACGTGACCGCTATGAAAAGATGACTTTTGCCATCAATAACTTCGACAGCTTGAAGCAACAGAAGTGGCTTTACCGTAAGTTCAAGTTTCTGACGGATTATGTCGATACCTCTGCCGTTACCGGCAGGCCGGTACTGGCCATTTCCAACCGTGAGTTGCTTGCCACAGATTATTACCGCAAGTCTCCGCATAGCCGGAAACAGTGGGTCACCGCCCGCAGGCAGGCAGGAGTGGACGAAATGCTTTCCCAGCAGGGTATGGAGCAGGCTATCAGTGTCACCATGACCGATGTAGACCTTTATGAGAACAACATTACCTTGTTCACCAATAAGTTTGTCAGCCCGCTTTCCTCCCTTGGGCCGTCTTTCTACAAATATTATCTGATGGATACGCTTACCGTTGCCGGAAAGCCTTGTGTTGACTTGACATTTGTTCCTTTCAACTCCGAGTCGTTCGGTTTTACGGGACATTTGTACGTCATGCTGGACAGCACCTATTTTGTAAGGCGTGCCGTCATGAACTTTCCTCAGAAAATCAATCTGAACTTTGTGGACTACATGAAGATTGAACAGAATTTTGACCGCGCGGAGGACGGTACGAGGCAGTTGCTCAATGAGAGTATCACTACGGAATTCAAGTTGGTGGACAATAGTGACGGTATTTATGCCAAGCGGGATGTGTATTACAGAAACTATCAGTATGAACCGGATGACAAGGCTCTGCAGGCTTTCCGAAAACCGGAAAAGATGATTGAAGAGGCATCGGCTTCCGGCTATTCGGAAGCATATTGGGATGCCAACCGCCAGGTGGAGGTCAGCAAGAAAGAGACTTCGGTGGACAAGATGATGGCCCAGTTGCGCAGCTATCCCGTTTATTTCTGGACGGAGAAAGTGCTGAAGGTGCTGTTCACGGGGTATATTCCCGCTCCGAAGGAAAAAGAACCTTTGTTCTATATCGGTATGATGAATACCACCATCAGCGGAAATACACTGGAAGGAGTGCGCTTGCGTGCCGGCGGTATGACGACGGCATGGCTCAATCCGCATCTGTTCGGCAGGGGGTATATGGCATACGGTTTTCGCGACCATCGTGTAAAAGGACTTGCCGAACTGGAATATTCTTTTCATAAGAAGAAGGAATATGCCAATGAATTTCCTATACATTCGTTGAAGCTCCGTTACTTGTCAGATGTCAATCAATATGGACAACACTATCTTTATACCAGTCAGGATAATGTTTTTCTTGCCTTGAAACGTCAGAAGGATGACCGTATCGGTTATCAGCGGAAAGCGGAGCTGACCTATACCAATGAGTTCCATTCCGGCTTTTCCGTACAGATGACGGCGCGCCTGCGTAAAGATGAATCATCCCGTCTGATTCCTTTCATCAAGCAGGATGACCGTAATACGTATGTAAAAAGTATTTCGACCAGTGAGCTGGAATTGAAGCTGCGCTATGCTCCCAACGAAAAATTCTTCCAGACCCAATGGAACCGCTTCCCTGTTTCGCTGGATGCTCCGGTCTTTTCGCTTACGCATACCATGGCTGCCAAAGGGGTACTGGGAGGAGACTATACCTATCACTATACGGAAGCGGGTTTTCAAAAGCGTTTCTGGTTCTCGGCATTCGGTTATACGGATGTTATCCTGAAAGCCGGAAAAGTCTGGAATAAGGTTCCTTTTCCTCTGCTTATCATTCCCAATGCGAACTTGTCCTATACCATACAGCCCGAGTCCTATTCACTGATGAATGCCATGGAATTCATGAACGATGAATACGCTTCCTGGGATGTGACCTATTACTTGAACGGCTGGCTCTTCAACCGTATTCCTTTGTTGAAAAAGTTGAAATGGCGTGAAGTGCTTTCCTGCCGCGGTTTGTATGGGAATTTGAGCGATAAGAATAATCCGGCTTTTCAGCAGGATTTGTTCCGTTTTCCTGCCGGGAGTACCACCATGGGGCATACGCCCTACGTAGAGGCAGGCGTAGGCATTGAAAATATTTTCAAGGTGTTGCGTGTCGATTATGTATGGCGTCTGACTTACCGAAATTTACCGGATATAGACAAATCCGGGCTCAGAATCAGTCTGCACATGACATTTTAACTTAAATCTTACTAATAGGACATTAAATCGGATAAAATGACTAATCCCAATTGAGTAAAATACCCTAAATTTGAGCAATTTTTTAAACTCTAAATAATACAATGGCAATGAAAGAAAACATTAAGCCGGCAACCGGACGCCTGGGCGTGCTGGTAGTCGGAGTAGGTGGTGCGGTTGCAACCACCATGATTACCGGTACATTAGCTGCTCGCAAGGGCTTGGCAAAAGCTATAGGCTCAATCACACAAATGGCTGCTATGCGCATGCAGGATGGCAAAGAAAAACTTATCAAAGACATAGTGCCTTTGGCTGATTTGAATGATATCGTTTTCGGAGGTTGGGATATTTTCCCGGACAACGCCTACGAAGCTGCTATGTATGCTGAGGTTTTGAAAGAGAAGGACTTGAATCTGGTAAAAGATGAACTGCAAGCCATCAAGCCGATGCCTGCTGCATTCGACCACAATTTCGCAAAACGTTTGAACGGTACGCACATTAAGAAGGCAGCTACCCGCTGGGAAATGACAGAGCAGTTGCGCGAGGATATCCGTAACTTCAAGGCAGCCAATAACTGCGAGCGTATTGTTGTGCTGTGGGCTGCAAGTACCGAAATATATATTCCGCTGTCCAAGGAGCACGAATCTCTCGCTGCTTTGGAACAGGCAATGAAGGAAAACAATACTGAAGTAATCTCTCCGAGTATGTGCTATGCATACGCTGCCATTGCAGAAGGCGCTCCGTTTATTATGGGTGCTCCTAATCTGTGTGTGGATACTCCGGCTATGTGGGAATTCTCCAAGAAAATGAATGTGCCCATTTCCGGTAAGGACTTCAAGAGTGGCCAGACTTTGATGAAGACGGTGCTTGCTCCGATGTTCAAGACCCGTATGTTGGGTGTAAGTGGCTGGTTCTCTACGAATATTCTGGGTAACCGTGACGGCGAGGTACTCGACCAACCGGAGAACTTCAAGACAAAAGAGGTCAGCAAGCTGTCTGTTATCGACAATATCTTCGAGCCGGAGAAATATCCTGACTTGTACGGTGATGTTTATCATAAGGTACGCATCAACTACTATCCTCCCCGTAAGGATAACAAGGAAGCATGGGACAACATTGATATTTTCGGCTGGATGGGCTATCCGATGGAAATCAAGGTCAACTTCTTGTGCCGTGACTCCATTCTTGCTGCTCCCATCGCGCTCGACTTGGTTATTTTCAGTGATTTGGCATTGCGTGCAGGCATGTGCGGCATTCAGACGTGGCTGTCCTTCTTCTGCAAGAGCCCGATGCACGATTTCGAGCATGAGCCGGTACACGATTTGTTCCAGCAATGGCGCATGGTGAAAGAGACTCTCCGCAATATGGTGGGTGAGACAGCACCGAGTTATCTGGACTAAAAAAACAGTGATAAGGTGATAAAAATAAGGTGGTAAGGTGATAGAGTGATAGCACTTTACCACTTTATCACTTTTATTACTTTATTGCATTTATCATTTTACCGTTTTTATCGCATTTATCACCTCATTACTTTTTTGATGAAGAAACCCTCCCTCCTCCCAGTTATTATCGGTACGGGCTTTGGCTCGGGCTTTTCTCCTTTTGCACCCGGCACTGCGGGAGCTTTGCTGGCTACGCTTATCTGGTTCGGGTTGTCTTATCTGGTTTCAAGTGTCTGCCTTTTGTGGCTGACAGTAGCATTGATTTTGGTATTTACGCTTGCCGGTATCTGGGCTGCCAACCGCCTGGAGGCATCTTGGGGCGAAGACCCTTCGCGCGTGGTGGTCGATGAAATGGTCGGCGTGTGGATTGCCTTGCTTGCGGCGCCCGCCGGACATGTATGGTATACATTGGGAGCATTTGTCTTGTTCCGTTTGTTTGATATATTCAAGCCCTTGGGCATCCGCCGTATGGAAAGTCTGCCGGGTGGAATAGGGGTAATGATGGACGATATTCTGTCCGGAGTCTACGGATTTATAATTTTGATTGTGGCAAGATGGATAATCTGTTGAAATCAAATGGCAAAGGTGTGTCGTGGCGCCATTCTGTCTGGATCTTCTTCAAGGCCCAGATTTCTGCGCAATTCGCAAGCTTTGTCGATTTTCTGGTGACTATCCTTCTGGTGAAGGCTTTTGCTGTTTTTTATCTTTATGCCACATTCACGGGTTCCGTAGTAGGAGGCATTGTAAACTGTGCCATTAATTACGGATGGGTGTTCCATGCCGAAGACTGCAAGAAAACGCATGTTGCCGTCAAGTACCTCTTTGTCTGGGGAGGCAGCATTATACTGAATACTTGGGGTACTTTTGCACTGACCGAGTGGCTTACCCGCATGACATGGGTCAATGGATTGTTGGGATATTATATAGACAATGTATTTATTCTGTCAAAGATAATTGTAGCAGTGCTGGTAGCTTTTTTTTGGAACTACCATCTGCAACGTTTTTTCGTTTATCGTAATCACAATATAAAAGGCTTTCTGAAACATTATTTAGAGAACAAAAAAGACGAATATGAATTATAGAGATTGGTTGCAGCAGGTGATATACAAGATTATCAACCCTGTGGTGCATGGTATGATTAGAATTGGCATTACGCCTAACTTTATTACGACTACGGGGCTGGTACTGAATATCGTGGCGGCTGCCTTGTTTGTGTATGCCGGGGTGTACAAAAGTGGTGAACTGGCCTATGTGGGCTGGGGAGGCGGTATTGTGCTCTTTGCCGGGTTGTTTGATATGATGGACGGACGCGTGGCACGCGTGGGTAAAATGAGTTCTACTTTCGGTGCGCTGTACGACTCCGTACTCGACCGTTACAGCGAGCTCGTGACATTGTTCGGCATCTTCTATTACCTGATGCTGCAAGGCTATTTGTGGGGCTCCATCATTACATTCATTGCGCTGATAGGTTCGCTGATGGTGAGTTACGTGCGTGCCCGTGCCGAAGGTTTGGGGCTGGAGTGTAAAGTCGGTTTCATGCAGCGTCCCGAACGCGTTGTGCTGACTGCCCTCGGTGCCATGTTCTGCGGTATCTTTGGTGATTGTACCTTGTTCGACCCGATGCTGATACTAATTGTGCCTATGGCAGTGATTGCAATATTGGCGAATTTGACGGCATTTGCTCGCTTGGCGCATTGCTATAAACTACTGAAAGACAAGGAATGAAAAATAGTTTGTTTCCCTCTGTGAGAGAGGCGGTGCTGGTGATTGTCATCACAGCGTTTTTCCTGATTCTGACAGCGGTCTGTATCGGGCTTCGTCCGGAACATTTCCTGATGGCGGGTGTATTTTTGGTATTGTTCTTTGCCGGACAGACAACCCGTAAGTTGGCAGTGGCGCTGTTGCCGTTTTTCATATTCGGCATTTCGTATGACTGGATGCGCGTATATCCCAATTACCAGGTGAATCCCATTGATGTAAAAGGACTTTATGAGACAGAAAAATCCCTTTTTGGCTTGTCTGTAGACGGTGCTGTCCTCATCCCTTGTGAGTATTTTGCTTTGAACCATTGTCCTGTTGCCGATTTCTTTGCCGGGATATTCTATCTCTGTTGGGTACCGGTTCCCATTGCATTCGGGTTGTGGCTCTATCTGAAGGGTGACCGTAAGGTATATCTTCGTTTTGCGATGGTGTTCCTGCTGGTTAATCTCATCGGTTTTGCCGGCTATTATATCCATCCCGCTGCTCCGCCCTGGTATGCCATGAATTATGGTTTCGAGCCGATACTCGACACTCCGGGCAATGTGGCAGGCTTAGGACGTTTTGACGAATTGCTGGGATGCTCCATCTTCAACTCCATTTACGGAAGGAATGCCAATGTATTTGCAGCAGTGCCCTCGCTCCATGCCGCCTATATGGTGGTGGCTTTGGCCTACGCGGTTATGGACCGCAGCAAAAAGTGGCTGATAGCGTTGTTTGCGGTGATTATGGTCGGTATCTGGTGGACGGCTGTCTATTCGGGACACCATTATCTGATTGATGTGATGCTGGGCATCTCTTGTGCATTGCTGGGTATTTTTGTTTTTGAGAAAGGACTGATGAAGTGGGGAGCGTTCGGACGCTTCTTTGAAAGATACAGTCGATACATTAAATAAGGTATACAATGAATAATTTTGTTTTTTATAGTCCTACAGAGTTTGTCTTTGGCAAGAATACTGAAGTGCAAGTCGGTGCATTGGCGCGTAAGTATGGTGCACAAAAAGTGATGATAGTATATGGAGGCGGTTCTGTTGTACGGAGTGGTCTGCTGGATAGAGTGAAGCAATCCTTGCAGGAAGCCGGTGTGGCTTATTGCGAAATGGGAGGTGTCCAGCCCAATCCCATTGACGGGAAGGTATACGAAGGTATTCAGCTTTGCCGTCGTGAGCAGGTGGATATGATGCTTCCTGTGGGAGGTGGTTCGGTCATAGATACGGCAAAGGCCATTGCTGCCGGAGCCCTCTATGATGGGGACTTCTGGGATTTCTTTATCGGTCGTGCCAAGGTGGAGAAAGCGTTGAAAGTAGCCGTGGTGCTGACTATCCCGGCTGCCGGAAGCGAGGGTTCGGGCAATACGGTAATTACCAAGACAGAGACACTCCAAAAACTGGGTCTCTGTGCCCCCGAGCATTTGCGTCCCGTATTTTCCATCATGAATCCTGAACTGACCTACACCCTCCCGGTTTATCAGACGGCTTGTGGCATTGCCGACATGATGGCCCACATCATGGAGCGTTACTTCACGAATACACCGGATGTGGAAATCAGCGACCGGCTTTGTGAAGGTACCTTGACAGCTATCATTAAAGAAGCTTACCGGGTGAAACAGCAACCGGACAACTATGCCGCGCGTGCCAACATTATGTGGTGTGGCACTGTGGCGCATAACGGAACTTGTGGGGTAGGGCGTGAGGAAGACTGGGCATCCCATGCACTGGAACATGAAATCAGTGCTATCTATAATGTAGCCCACGGTGCCGGCTTAGCTGTAATCTTCCCTGCCTGGATGGCTTTTATGGCAGAACATAATCCGGCAAAGATAGCCCAGTTTGCCCATCGTGTTTTTGATATACCCAAGTCCGAAGATTTGGAAGAGATGGCTTTGGCAGGTGCTGCCCGACTGAAACACTTTTTCCGTTACATGGGCTTGCCGGTTGGCTTTAAGGAGTTGGGTATCGAGCATCCCGATATAGACCGTATGCTCGTCAGTCTGCGGCGCAATAAAGGCGAACTGCTTGGCAACTACGTGAAGCTGACCATGACTGATTGCAGGGAAATCTATCGTTTGGCTTTATAACGAAAGGCATGTTTGGGGAGAGCTCCCCCAAAGCAAGAGCTAAAAAAGACGGCGAAGATAAATACCCTTCGCCGTCTTTTTTATTTGATTTCGATTTCTTCCTTCATGTCTATCTCTTCCCCTTGCAGGTCGTAGAATACATATTCCAGGAATGCTAATTTCTGGTTTGGAATAATCTTGATACCGAATCCGTACTTCATCTGCCACTTCCGTTTCAAGGAGACGAGTCCCTGATTGACGTAGGCTGCGATGTACGGGTGGATGTGTAACGAGAATTTCTTTATCTTCAATTTGTTGACCAGGTAGTCAATCTTACTCTCTAAGGTGTCCGTAAAGAGGATGGACGATTTGATGGTGCCTTTACCGAAGCAGGTGGGGCAGGTTTCCGTCGTATTTACATCCATAGCCGGGCGTACACGCTGGCGTGTAATCTGCATCAGTCCGAATTTACTGAGCGGCAGGATGTTGTGACGTGCTCTGTCTTTCTGCATGTTGGCACACATACGTTCGTAAAGCTTCTGTCGGTTTTCGGCTTCATTCATGTCGATGAAGTCCACCACGATGATACCACCCATATCCCTTAGTCTGAGCTGGCGTGCCAGTTCGTCGGCTGCACCCAGATTCACTTCCAGTGCGTTGGCCTCCTGCCCGTTGGCATTCTTGGTGCGGTTACCGCTGTTCACGTCTACTACGTGAAGCGCCTCAGTATGCTCAATAATTAGGTAGGCACCACTTTTGTATGAAATGGTCTTGCCGAATGATGACTTGATTTGTTTGGTGATACCAAAATTGTCGTAAATGGGGAGTTGACCTTTGTACAGCTTCACGATTCCTGCCCGTTCAGGGGCGATGAGGGTTACGTAATCCTTGATTTCGTGGTACACAGCCTCGTTGTTCACGTGGATGTTTTCGAAGGAAGGATTGAACAAGTCGCGCAACAGTCCTACGGCACGGCTGGTTTCTTCGTAAATCAGTGTCGGAAATTTGGTGGCCTTCTGTACTTTTGTAATGGCATCTTCCCAATGTTTCAGTAATACCTTAAGCTCTCCGTCGAGCTCGGCAACACGTTTTCCTTCGGCCACGGTGCGGACGATGACGCCGAAGTTTTTCGGCTTGATACTCATCAACAGTTGCTTGAGGCGTGCGCGCTCTTCGCTCGATTTAATTTTTTGTGATACGGAAACCTTGTCATTGAAGGGAATCAGCACGAGGTATCTTCCGGCAAAGGAAAGTTCGGAAGTCAGTCGCGGCCCTTTGGTAGAGATCGGTTCCTTGACAATTTGCACCACTACTTCTTGTCCCACCTTGAGTGTGTTGGAAACCGTTCCGTCCTTTTCAAGGTCGGGAAGTATGGTTGCTTTGGTAATGGGATTCAGCTTCTTCTTGTCGCTTAAAGTTTGCTTTACGTACTTCTCTAACGAGTTAAATTGAGGACCTAGGTCCAGATAATGAAGAAAAGCGTCTTTCTCGTAACCCACGTCCACGAAGCAGGCATTCAGGCCGGGCATCAATTTTTTGACGCGTCCCAAATACATGTTGCCCACCGAGAAGGAGATGTTTCTTCCTTCGCTCTGGAGTTCCACCAGCTGCTTGTCTTCAAGCAGTGCAATGGATACCTCTTTGGGCTGTACGTCTACAACGAGTTCGCTTGTCACAATAATTGGCTTTTAAATGATTCAATTTACTACTTAAACAAAGAACAAACCCGCGAGACATTTTGCTTCACAAGTTTGTTCTTTATTTTGTCCTTCAGACTAAAAATTACTTTTTGCTTTTATGTCTGTTCTTTCTTAGTCTTTTTTTACGCTTGTGCGTAGACATTTTATGTCTTTTTTTCTTCTTTCCGCTTGGCATAGCTTCAAAATTTTATGGGTTAATACTATTGTTTATTATTTCTTCACTGAGAGGGTGAACGTTTTTGCAGGCTTAAATGCCGGAATGTTATGTTCCGGAATGATTATTGTAGTGTTCTTGGAGATGTTGCGAGCAGTTTTCTGGGCTCTTTTCTTCACTACAAAACTACCAAACCCGCGGAGGTAAACATTTTCATCTTTGGATAAAGATGCCTTTACTGCGTCCATGAATGCTTCAACGGTTGTAAGTACGGTTGTCTTATCAATTCCGGTGTTCTTTGTAATTTCGTTTACAATATCAGCTTTAGTCATTTTTCTTTAAAAAAAATATTATTACTATAGTTTTCCTAATTTTTTGGACTGCAAATATATAGCTTTTCCGTGGCTCTAAAAAATATATTTCGGACAATTTTCTAAAAAAGTCTTGGCATTAAGCTTTGTTAGGCTGAAAATGAAGTATTTTTGCAGCATGAATATTTTTAGCGGAACATTGTTGGACTGGTATGCGGAGAACAAACGCGACCTTCCGTGGCGAAATACCACGGACCCTTATCTGATATGGATTTCTGAAATCATCTTACAACAGACAAGAGTGGCGCAGGGGTATGAGTATTTTCTGCGTTTCATAAAACGCTTCCCGGATGTGGTGTCGCTGGCTGCTGCGTCCGAGGACGAAGTGATGAAATATTGGCAGGGCCTGGGGTACTATTCGCGTGCCCGTAACCTGCATGCCGCAGCCAAAAGCATGAAGGGGACATTTCCGAAAACCTATGCAGAGGTACGTGCCTTGAAGGGAGTGGGGGATTATACGGCAGCGGCCATCTGCTCCTTTGCCTATGACATGCCTTATGCGGCGGTCGACGGGAATGTGTATCGGGTGCTTTCCCGCTATTTCGGCATTGATGTTCCCATTGATTCTACTGAAGGGAAAAAGACTTTTACCGCTTTGGCGGGTGAGGTGCTCGATAAATCCAGGCCGGCAGATTATAACCAGGCAATTATGGACTTCGGAGCCGTGCAGTGTACGCCGCAGTCGCCCAACTGTCTGTTTTGTCCTTTGTCCGGCAGCTGCCGGGCATTGTCTGAAGGAAAAGTGCAGCAACTGCCCGTGAAGCAGCACAGAACCAAGACCACCAACCGCTATTTTAATTATATATATGTACGCATGGGCGCGCATACCTTGATACATAAGAGGACGGAGGACGATATCTGGAAAAATCTCTTTGAATTGCCTCTGGTTGAAACGGAAAAAGATTTATCCGAAGAGGAATTTCTGGCATGTCCGCAGTTTCATGCGCTGTTTGCAGAGGGAGAGGTACGGATGGTCCGTATACTGCTTCGGGGGGTGAAGCACGTATTGTCCCACAGAGTGATTTACACCAACTTCTACGAGGTTACTCTGCCCGATAATTCGAGCTCCTTCTCAAGTTACCAACGGGTTGCAGTCGAAGATTTGGGTCGTTATGCGGTGCCCCGTCTTATACATGCTTTCTTGGAGAAATATGTATAAAAGTTGTTTGTATTCTTGCATGGTGTGAATATTCTCGTTAATTTTGGCAGCAAATTAATAAAATAGAAGCTTATGTCAGTAAATAAAGTGATATTGATAGGAAATGTGGGACAAGACCCTAAAATAACCTATTATGAAGGTGGAAACTGTGTTGCCCAGCTTTCTTTGGCCACTACGGAGAAAGGATACACTTTGCAGAATGGTACGCAGATTCCGGACCGTACCGAATGGCATAACCTGATATTCCGTGGCCGTTTAGGCGAAATCGTTGAGAAATATGTGCATAAAGGCGATAAGCTTTACGTGGAAGGTAAGATACGTACCCGTTCTTACGATGACCAGGGAGGCATCAAGCGTTATGTGACTGAGATATTTGTCGACAATATGGAGATGCTGACTCCGAGAACGGCAACTCCCGGTGCTGCCCCTTATGCGCCGCAGGCGGGAGCCGCCCCCCAGCCACAACAACCAGTACAACCGCAGGCTGCCCCTGCACAAGATAACCCGACGGACGACTTGCCGTTCTAATTGTTTAACTAAAACCAAAATCTTTGGACCCAGACGCTTATTTATGCCAGTTGGCAGATGTTTTTAACGGTATATCCGTACAGACTCCTTCTATTTCGGCCGTTGTAGCCATTGTGTTGGCAGGTTTGCTTTTGCTCGTTTCCGGTTTTGCATCAGCTTCCGAAATAGCCTTTTTCTCTCTTTCTCCGTCAGACCTGAATGCAATAGCGGAGAGAAAGCATCCTTCGGATGAGAAAATCAGTAATCTGCTGGACAACAGCGAACGTTTGTTGGCAACGATTCTGATTACGAACAACTTCGTGAATGTAACCATAATCATGCTCTGCAACTTCTTCTTTATGAATGTGTTCCAATTTCATTCTCCCATTGCAGAGTTCCTCATTCTGACAGTAGTCCTTACATTTTTGCTGTTGCTTTTCGGTGAAATCATGCCTAAGATATATTCGGCTCAGAAGACGCTGGCTTTCTGCCGTTTTGCCGCTCCCGGCATCACGTTTTGCCGTTCCGTATTCTATCCGATGGCATCTATGCTGGTACGTTCCACCTCTTTCCTGAACAAGCATATGGTCCGCAAGAACCATAACATATCGGTCGATGAACTCTCGCATGCGTTGGAGCTGACCGACAAGGCAGAGCTTTCGGAGGAGAATAATATTCTGGAAGGTATCATCCGCTTTGGCGGGGAAACGGCCAAGGAGGTCATGACCTCTCGCCTTGATGTGGTGGACCTGGATATCCGTACCCCTTTCAAAGATGTGGTGAAGTGCATCGTAGAGAATGTCTACTCCCGTATTCCCATCTATGCGGATAGCCGTGACAATATCAAGGGGGTGCTTTATATCAAGGACTTGCTTCCCCATCTGAACAAAGGGGATAATTTCCGCTGGCAGTCGCTTATCCGGCCCGCCTATTTTGTGCCCGAAACCAAGATGATTGATGATTTGCTGCGCGATTTTCAGGCAAACAAGATTCATATAGCCATTGTGGTCGATGAGTTCGGCGGTACGTCGGGCATTGTCACCATGGAGGACATTATTGAGGAGATTGTGGGCGAAATTCATGACGAATACGATGATGAAGAACGTACATATGCCGTACTGAATGACCACACTTGGGTATTTGAAGCCAAGACCCAGCTGACCGATTTCTATAAAATAACGAAGATAGACGAGGAAACGTTCGATGAGGTGGCAGGGGATGCCGATACGCTTGCCGGACTTCTGCTGGAGCTGAAGGGGGAATTTCCTGCTCTCCATGAAAAGGTGACCTACGGCCGTTATGGGTTTGAGGTGCTGGAGATGGACAACCGCCGTATCCTGAAAGTGAAATTTACAGTAAATGCCCCAACTCCTCTAATCCCTAATCCTTAATCCTTGCCTCATGCCCCTCTTCTTACAACATACCGCTCTTCCCTGCCGATGGGGAATTTGGAAAACGGAGGAATCTCCGGAGGAATTGCTGGCCATGCTTCCTCATCAGGAAGTATACCGGGAAGGTATGCGGTGTTTCACCGCAGCACACCGCCGTCTGGAGTGGCTGGCTGTCCGTGTATTGCTTTACACGCTGTCGGGAGAAGAGAAAGAGATTGCCTATCATCCCAGTGGGAAACCTTATTTGGCAGATGCTTCCGCCTCTCTCAGTATTTCGCATACGAAAGGTTATGTGGCTGTTGTTTTGGGATTGCCGGGTCGGGAAGTGGGCATTGACATTGAGCAGTATGGTGAACGGGTAAGGAAGGTGGCGCATAAATTCATGCGCGAAGATGAACAGCCATCCGTGTTTCGCGGAACCGACACTTGGTCACTGTTGCTGCACTGGTCGGCCAAGGAGACCATGTTTAAATGCCTGAATGCTTCCGAGGTTGATTTTCGTGGGCACATGCGCATTCTGCCTTTTGCTGTAAATGAAAGCGGCGTATTCTCCGCCGAAGAATATCGTACGGTGGAGAAACGCCGGTTCACTATTCATTATTATTTGTTTCCGGATTTTGTCTTGACATTGAGTCTGTAAATCTCTTACAGCCTTTCCAGTTGTACTGTGAAGTGTCTCATCAACGGAGCTTCCCAGGTGATGCGCACTCCGCGGGTAATACTTTCCCGTTTGTCATATACATTTTTCAAAGCGGCTGCCACCACATCCATGTGGTTGTTGGTATACACGCGGCGGGGGATGGCAAGCCGAAGCAAGTCCAGGCCGTTGAAGCGGTTTTCGCGGGTCACCGGGTCGCGGTCTGCCAGCAGATACCCGATTTCGCAGCCGCGTATGCCTGCTTCCAGATAGAGCTCAGCGGTCAGTGTTTGTGCCGGGAATTCTTCTTTGGGCACATGTGTCAGCACTTTGGGGGCATCCACAAATATGGCATGGCCGCCTGCGGGACGTTGGTAGGGTATCCCGTACTCATCCAGTTTCATGGCTAGATAGCCCACCTGGTGAATGCGGGTTTCCAGATTGTCAAATTCAGTATTTTCATCCAGGCCGATGGCAAGGGCGTTCATGTCACGACCGTTCATGCCTCCGTAAGTAAGGTAGCCTTCGAACTGCACGCAGAAGCCTTTGGCACCTTCATACCAGTCTTTCCGGCGGGTGGCTATGAATCCGCCCATGTTGACAATACCGTCTTTTTTGGCACTCATCGTCATACCGTCGGCAAGGTCAAACATCTCGCGGGTAATTTCCTTTATGCTCTTGTTGCGGTAACCTTCTTCTCTCATTTTGATGAAGTAGGCATTTTCCGCAAAGCGTGCCGAGTCAAAGAGAACGGGCTTGCCGTACTTGTCGGCAATGGCGCGGACTTCGCGCAGGTTCTGCATGGAAACCGGCTGGCCGCCTGCAGTGTTGTTGGTTATGGTGACGATGACGAACGGTATCCGTTCGCTATGTTCCTGTAATGCTTTTTCCAGTTTTTTAGGGTCTACATTGCCTTTGAAGGGAATTTCCAGCTGTGTCTGTTTGGCTTCGTCTATGGTGCAGTCCAGAGCCAATGCCCGGCGTCCCTCGATATGTCCTTTGGTGGTGTCGAAATGGGAGTTTCCCGGCACAATGTCGCCCTCGTGCACCAGATAGGAGAAGAGTACATTTTCGGCAGCGCGTCCCTGGTGGGTGGGGATAATGTATTCAAATCCGGTGAGGCGGTTGATGACTTCCTTCAGTCGGAAGAATGAGGTGGCTCCGGCATAGCTTTCGTCGCCCAGCATCATGCCTGCCCATTGGCGGTCGCTCATGGCTCCGGTGCCCGAGTCGGTGATGAGGTCGATATAAACTTGTTCCGATTTGAGTTGGAATACGTTGTAGTGGGCCTCTTTCAGCCATTGTTCGCGTTCCTGGCGGGTACTTTTGCGGATAGGTTCCACCATTTTGATTTTCCATGCTTCGGCAAATGGTAATTCCATAGACTCTGTATCTTTAATAATTTGACAATAGGTTAACGGATAAACCGATTATTGCGGTTTAATGTGCCGAATTTAGGCAAAATCTATGTAATAACCAATTTAAATATGACTTTTTGTAATGTAAATGTCCGGACGAAATCACTTCGGCCGGACATCATCAAATAAACTTGGCAGAGTTTATTACCTTCTTTACTTTCTCTGAATTAGGTTTGATGAATGAAATGATGGACGGTTTGTCCGGCTCATTAGACTCAACGCTTTTTCCTCGAAAGCAATGATAAAGTATGCATGGCAGGTCTTCTGACTTGTTTCTGTTGCAGGCGCCTTCCCGGAAGAATATTCCAGTGGCATAGAGTAATTGTCTGCAACGTTGCACGAAACTTACAGCAGCGGGACTGTCCAGGATTTACACCTGATTCCCTTTTAATCGCTTTCCCAGAAGAGGGGGAGCGAACCAATGCATGACAAAGATACGGATTCTTTTTGAGAAAACAATTCTATGAGTGATAAATTTTCTTCCCCGCTCTCTTTCTTTTTGCCGACAAATTGGCAAGGTTTTGCCATAGGCATGGCAAAAGTTTGCCAAAAGCATGGCAATAGGTTGGCAAAATTACTCTCTGATTGATAGTGACTTAAGGCGATTTAAGCAATCCGTCATGTCGGTAAGGTGAAAAGATACCAATACAAGCCACACTTGCCACAAGAACCTTCTCCAGAGGTATGCAAAGCATTTTGTTTGGTGTGGTAAAACGGGCTGTTATCTCTCTTTTGCCAGTGTGAATACAAACTCCAGCCCTCCGCCTTGGTTGTTTTTGGCAGAGATGGTGCCTCCGTGAATAAGGACTGCATTCTTCACTATGGCGAGCCCCAAGCCGGTGCCGCCCAACTTGCGCGAGCGTCCTTTGTCTACACGGTAGAAGCGTTCGAACAAACGGTTCAGATGTTCGGGAGAAACGCCGATGCCGGTATCGGCAAAACTGAAATAGTAGTAATTCTCGTCTTCGCGGAAACAACTGATGTTGATGTGTATGTTGGTGCCGGCATAAGCGATGGCGTTGTCCATGAGATTGCGGAAGATGGAGTAGAGTAGAGAGTAGTTGCCCCGCAACTGTATCTTCGATTTTAGGGAATTGACAACGGTGATTTGCTTCTGTTCCAGTTCCAGGGACACTTCGTTGACGATGTTTGAAACCAGCATGCTGATGTCCACCTTTTCCATATCGATCATGTTGGCGGCTTCGTCCATGCGGGTCAGTACGGATATGTCGCGCAGCAGGCGGCTCAGGCGGTTGCTTTGCGCGTAGCAGCGTTCCATGAAGATTTGCATCTTTTCGGGCGCGATGTTCTCGTTGTTCACGATGGTTTCCAGATAGCCTTGTATGCTGCTTACGGGGGTTTTCAGCTCATGGGCGATGTTTTGGGTCAATTGCCGTTTTAGCTGTATCTGCTCCTCTTCCTGGGTGATGTCGTTGATGGAAATCTCAAAGCTGAGGTCTTGGAAGATGATGCACTCCACGATGAAGATGCGTCCGTTCTTGTTGATGTGAACGGACATTCTTCGTTCTTCGTTATAGGAAGGGCGTTTCTGTGCCTTGTTGATGAAATCTGTTATCTTCTGGAATTCGCAGATGGAGAATATTTCTTCGGTAGTCTGCAGGTTGGAGTCTGAAATCAGATTGCCGTATTGGGTGAACAGATTGTTTACCAGTATCTCCTTTTTGTCTCTGTTGAATACGCCCAGTCCTTCGCGGGAGGTCTGCAAATGGGTGATGAGTTTTTCGCGCTCAATGTAAAGCGCCTCTTTGGTTTCGCGCAGGCGCTTATATATTTGTATGATGTGCTGCGAAATCTCTCCAAGTTCATTGTGCGGGAAGGCGGTTTGTATGTCCATGTCTATGGGTTCGTTCTTGTCGGCTCTTTTGGCAAACTCGCGCAGGTGGTTGATGGCGCTGCCCAGTTTGGAGGTGAATTTGTAGAAGACGGATATCAGCAACAGTGATACAATGACCGTGAACCAGATGTAGTGTGGGTCGGCAGCCAGATTGTTCATCAGGTTGACGTTGTAGGGGAGGGCTGAACGGATGATGCAGCCTTCGTAGGCGGTGGCAGAATAGAAATAGGTCTTGCCGGTGGTTTCGGAGATGCGCCGCAGGTCATAGCCCTTGCCGTCTTTCAGCGCTTTCTGTACTTCGGGGCGTTTGATGTGGTTGTCCAGTTCATGGCTGTCGTTCTGGGAGCTGTCGAACAATACGTTGCCATGAAGGTCTACCACAGTGACGCGCAATTCCTTGTTCACATGCTTGGAGATGTAGCTGTCCAGCATGGAGTTCCATAGGCTGTCGGGGAGGTAGCGAAGCTCCTGGTGCAACCTTTCATTGTAGTCTTGCAGCTGTATGTCCAGCAGTTCCACTTTGTATTCCTTTTCCCGCTGATACTGGTAGGCGATGAAGCAGGCGGCGAATACGAGGAACAGCGAGATGACCGAAAGGAAGAGCTTCCGGCTGAAGGACAGAAAGTGTCTGTCGTTATTCGGCTTCGAAACAATATCCATATCCCAAGCGTGTTACGATACATTTGCCATAAACTCCGATTTTCTTGCGCAGGCGTGTGATGTTCACGTCGATGGTGCGGTCCAGCACATATACTTCGTCGCTCCAGATGCGGTTCAGTATATCCTCGCGCGAGAATACGCGTCCTTTATTCTGCAAAAGCAGCAATAAGATTTCAAATTCCTTTTTGGTGAGCGGTGCCTCTTCGCCGTCAATGCAGACTTTCTTCTTGATGATGTCCAGTACTAGCGTCTTGTAGACAATCTGTTCCGGTGCATGTTCCGTTTCTCCTTGCCGGGTGCGTCTAAGTACGGCTTTGACACGTGCCGCCACTTCGCGCAGTGAGAAGGGTTTGGATATATAGTCGTCCGCTCCCAGGTTGAAACCGGTCACGGTGTCATTTTCCGTATCTTTGGCGGTAATGAAGATGATGGGTATCTGGGCTGTCTTCTTGTCCTTCTTCAGGATGCTTGCCATTTTGAAGCCGGAAATTTCTCCCATCATCACGTCCAGCAGTAGCAGGCTGTAGCTGCCAATGTCCATTCTCAGAGCTTCTTCGGCGGAGTTTGCCGTATCCACCTCGTAGCCTTCGTTTTCGAGGTTGAACTTCAGAATTTCACATAAGTCTTCTTCATCGTCCACTACTAAAATCCGGTAATCGTTCATTGCTTTGTTGTTTATGTATGACAAGGATAAAACAATTCTCTTGTCACAAAGTTAAACTTTATTTCTTTTTATCAGCAAAAATAGTGCAAACCGAATGCAGAATTTTCATGTTTGCATGAAAACTTGTGCTGAGATGCAGGCCATTTCTACTTTCTGGGTACAAAAGTGAGGCTAATTTGTTACGGAATGATGAAACAAGTGTTACATTTGGGTTACATTAAATTCCCGTTTATCTAAAAGCTCCGTCACATATAAAATATTATCTTTGCTTCGTAAATATTGAATTGTATGAAAGAACTTATGTATATCAGGAGTTTCTCTAAAAGGCGTTTGCCGGTTATTGTGGGAACTCTGCTTTTAGTGATAATCGGTTCTGTCTGGCTGAATACGGCTCCTTTCCGTTCGGGCTTTGAGATTGCGGATGAGCTGGGCGGTAATATATTCCCTTCCAGTATCCTTTCGGTGGCTACCACCGATGCTCAGGTCATAGTGCCGGTAGACTCCATGTATGTAGGTAATCCGAAGTCGTGCATCGCTGTCCGTGTCCGTTCGAGGAATGCTTATAGCCGGGTGCGGGTAGAAGTTGCGGAGACTCCGTTCTTTTCCCGTTCAGTGTCGGAGTTTGTGCTGGCAAAACCGCGTACGGAGTATATTATCTATCCTGATATCATATGGAATTACGAGGCCTTGAAGAACAACAACCAGGCGGAACCCGTCAGTGTGGCCGTTATGGTAGAGATGAACGGCAAGGATTTGGGGCAGAGGTTGCGTACTTTTTCCGTTCGCAGCATTAATGAATGTCTGTTGGGGTATGTCACGAATGGTACAAAGTTCCATGATACCGGTATCTTTTTTGCAGCATATGTAAATGAGGAGAATCCTATGATTGACAAGCTGTTGCGTGAAGCGCTGGATACGCGTATCGTCAACCGTTTTTTGGGTTATCAGGGAGGTGCCGAGGTGGTGGACAAGCAGGTTTATGCCTTGTGGAATGTGTTGCAAAAGCGCAAGTTCCGTTATAGCTCGGTCTCCAATACGAGCCTTTCCAGCAACGTGGTCTTTTCACAGCGTGTGCGCACGTTCGATGACGCCTTGGAGTCCTCGCAAATCAACTGTGTGGATGGGAGTGTGCTTTTTGCTTCTTTGCTCCGTGCCATAAATATAGAACCCATATTGGTGCGCACCCCAGGGCATATGTTTGTAGGATACTACACAGATTCCAGTCATAAAGACATGAATTTCCTTGAAACGACCATGATTGGTGATGTGAATTTGGATGATTTCTTTCCGGACGAACAGTTGGATTCGACAATGGTGGGAAAGTCGCAGAACCAGATGTCGCGCATTACCTTTGACAAGTCCAAGGAGTATGCCAATAAGAAGTATACCCAAAATAAAGAAGGTATTCATTCCGGTAAACTGAACTATATGTTTCTGGAAATATCCAAAGAGGTGAGGAGGAGAATACAACCGATAGGGAAATGAGGCGTAGAGTAGAATACAAACAGCTGATTCTCACGAACCGGCTGTTCCAATCATCGTCTATGAATGAAGACCGTTAAGGGTCTTCGATGTGCCTTAAGTTCTTCTTCTTCGATGTCCCACCATACCGGTACAGAGGCTATATGTCATCAAACATTGCCTTGGGATTTGAAGCTTCCAGGTTCTTAGCGTTGAAATTTACCTCATGCTAACAATGGGCCATGCGACGCCACCAATAGTGCTCGCTCGTTTTTGATGCACCGGGGAACTTTTGGATTATGTCTGTCACAGTATCGGTACCTTTTACCAGCACACTGGCACCGATGATTGGTTCGTCCGCTGCATCTAAAACTTTACCTGTGATTTTCTTGGCTTGCTGAGTACTTTGGGAACTAAGTTTTATACTTAATATTACTATCTCTCACTAGTAAATTACCTTTCTTGCTAATTATAAATTGTTGAAAATAAGAATGATAAATATGTACACAACCTTTTTACATATAACTTGCACATAATAAAGCTTATGTCGAATGGCTATTTTCCAAAATATTGTTTCAAGCTACTCTTTCAAATGAATACTGACCAACAGCAACTTTCGCTATTTACAATTTATATATATTAGCATTATGCTAAAAAGAAAAATGTTAATATAACTTACAAGTAAAACTTACTGCTATTAATAGTCTAACACTATTTTTTGATGAACTTATGAATCATTTTACCTTTTTTGCTTTTGAAATCTTTGTTCATGTTGGTATTTCCACATAATCAAGTTTTTTTAGTGAAAATAATTACACATATACTTTAATGTGTAAATCAAATATCTTATAATATTAGTATATATTATTAATTCGTACACTATATTCTTTATTTTAATATTGTTAAGTTGTATTATTTGTAAATATAGCATCAATATGATTTAAAGTTAATGCAATTAATAAATACTAAATAAATACTTAAAACTTTGCAAAACTACAAATACAAGTATTTTAATATTAATTTAATAATTTTTAATTTGATTGATAGTGAAATTCCTAAATTAATTCATATGTTTGCAAATAAATCCAAATAATAGAGCTTATGAAAAGAAATTATTGCTTATCATTAGTGTTGCTTGCATTGTTTGGGACAGCTATGCCTTTTGCAGCCAACGCAGCTGTTGAAAGTGTACTTAGTTCCCAAAGTACTCAGCAAGCCAAGAAAATCACAGGTAAAGTTTTAGATGCAGCGGGCGAACCAATCATCGGTGCCAGCGTGCTGGTAAAAGGTTCTGGTACCGGTGCCGTGACGGACGTTGACGGAAAATTCTCTGTAGAAGCGCCGGCGGGTAGCACATTGGAGATATCCTTTATTGGATATAAAACTGCTATGCTTAAAGTGACAAATGCTTCTTCGTATTCAGTGACTTTGCAAGATGATTCGCAAACATTGGATGAAGTGGTAGTGACAGCTATGGGTATTAAGAAAGACCGGAAATCTTTGGGATATGCCATTGATGATGTAGATGCGGAAGAGCTTATGAAAAATAAAAGTGTGAATCCGATTAACTCTTTGGCTGGTAAAATTGCTGGTGTTAATATTACGCAAGGAGGTGGTGCTGCCGGTGCCGGTTCTCAAATCATTCTTCGTGGTGGGACTTCGCTTGAACGTGACAATCAACCAGTATTTGTTGTTGATGGTGTAATCTATGATAACTCTACTACAGTAGTTGGTAACTCTGCTTTTGATGGTAGTTTATCGACAGCTTCTACCAATTCTAATCGTGTAATGGATATAAACCCTGAGGATATTGAAAACATGTCAGTTCTTAAAGGTCCGGCTGCTGCTGCTCTTTACGGTTCACGTGCTGCTGCAGGTGTTGTAATTATTACAACCAAAAAAGGAAAGGAGGGAGCCGTTGAGGTGAATTTCTCCACTAAGTATATCACGCAATGGGCTACTTCTCTTCCTAAAACACAACGGAAATATGGAAGAGGGTTTGCTGAAGATCAGTACACCGATGGAAAATATACTGGAACGACTTATAATGATTTTAGTTATAATTCATGGGGAGCACCTATTGACAATGAGGCAGCAACCTATGATAATATAGATGACTTTTTTCAACAAGGTGGTGCATGGGATACCAATATAAGCGTGGCTGGTGGTTCTAAAAATAGTAATTTTTATCTTTCAGGCTCTTATTATAATCAAGATGGTATAATTCCTAATACTGGTTATGAGAAAGCAACGTTCCGTTTTAATGGTGAACAAAAGTGGAGAATGCTCACATTCGGTGCAAATGTAGCATATTCTCAAGCAAACACTGATAAAACATTGACCTCTGCTGGGTTATATGGTTCAAGTGGTTCTGGTACCATGACGGGGGTATACCGTTGGTCTCCTACTGATGATATGAAACACTACTTGAATGAAGACGGTACTCGCTATCGTATGTTTGGAGATCGTCTTGATGTTGTTGATGAACGCGATAATCCATACTGGATTCTTAATAAGAATAAGTTGAAAGATAATACTGAGCGTTTCACGGGTAATTTTAGTATCAAGGCTGATATTGCAGATTGGTGGTGGATTAGTTATCGTATGGGCATTGACTCTTACACTACAGATGATTCAAAGACTCTTGCTGCTGGTGGAGTATATAAATTGGCATGGCAAAAAGGTATGTATAGCGAAAATTCTTATCGGTATAAATATCTTTCTACGAATTTAATGATGAATTTCAATAAACAGTTTGGAGACTTTAACTTTAACTTGATGCTTGGTACATCTACTGACGATACTCGGACTTGGACTAACTATAGAATGGCTTGGAACTTTGAAATTCCTGATTTTTACGCATTTGACAATGCAACGAATGATAACCGTGATTTTTCAAGTTCACGTTCTCAAAAACGCCTTATTGGTACATTTGGTGAATTCCGTGCTGATTGGAAGAATACAGTGTTTTTGACAGTATCAGGACGTAACGATTGGTCTTCTACATTGCCAATTGAGAATCGTTCTTATTTTTATCCTTCGGTAAGTGGCAGTATTGTGTTTACAGAATTTCTTCCTAAAATAGATTGGTTATCATTCGGCAAAGTACGTGCGAGCTGGGCGCGTGTAGGCAAAGATACGAGTCCGTATTCGTTGGAAACAGCATTGTGGCCCAGTCAGTCATTCCTTGGTGGCCTTACTGGGGTAAGTAATTATTGGACTGCTGGTAATGCTGCATTAAAACCCGAGATTACGGAATCTACTGAATTGGGTATTGAATTGCGCTTTTTTAATAATCGTCTGAAGTTGGATTACGCCTACTATACCAATAATTCGTATAATCAGATTATGTCACCTCGTCTGTCAAATGCAACTGGTTATATTCTCCGTTCTGTTAATGCAGGTGACGTTTATAATAAAGGCATGGAGTTAAGTATTGGCGGTACACCTATTCAAACTAAGGATTGGACATGGGAATCAACTATTAATGTCAGTGGTAATCGTGGTACAGTGAAAAATCTGCTTGAAGGTGTAGAAATTCTTTATGTGACTGATGTACAAGTTGGTAATGCTAAAGCGGCTTCTTTCCCTAATGGTAATTTTATGGCAATTTCCGGTAGTGAATGGAAACGTGATGACCAAGGTCGAGTTGTATTAGACAAGAATGGGCTTCCGACTAAAGGAACTAATGCCAATCTTGAAATAGGTAATCGTGAACCTACATTCTCTGGTGGATGGAATAATACTATTACTTATAAAGGGGTGTCATTGAATATGTTGTGGGATTTTCGTGTAGGTGGGCATGTTTATAATGGAACGGAATATGCTATGACGCTTGCGGGTGTGAGTGAGTTCTCTGCCAACCGGGAAAAAATAGAGGTTTCAGGTGTAAATACAAATGGTGAATTTGTAACGAATACTTTCGAAGCTAATAAAACATATACTTATAATGGTAAAGAAACCAGCGGTAAAACAATTATAGCTAATTATTATCAGGATATTTATCCTAATGAAACAGCAAACTTCATGACAAAGGTGAATGCACTTCGTCTTCGTACTATTTCACTCTCATATAATTTGCCAAAAACGTTACTTGCCAAAACAAAAGTTATAAAACGTGCCTCAATTACGGCAACGGCTAATAATCTTCTTCTTTTCACTAATTATAACGGTGATCCGGAAGTTGCAGCAGCTGGATCGGGTGCAGTAGGCTCATCCTCAGTAGGTATTGATTATTGTGGAGTTCCTGCGACAGCAAGTTTTGCTTTTGGTGTTAATCTGACTTTCTAAATATTGTTTAACTGTATGAAAATTGAATAATATGAAACTATACAAGAAAATAATTCTCGGAGTTGCAGCTTGTGTCGCGCTCTCCGCATGTGATGACTGGTTGGATGTCAACACCAATCCAAATACTCCTATATCTACTGATGCTGAGTTCCATCAGCGTTTACCTTGGATGCAATTTTATATGGAACATATTTACCATATTGTAGCCTCGAATACTAGTTTTTATTGTGGTCATTTCTATCGTAACAATGCACGCGAAGGAGGGGCGGCTAAATGGCAACTTGATTCTTCAACTCGTGCTGCTAATGCGCAACAGTGGTTTTTTACTCAGGTAGGTGTGAATTGTAATGATTTATATAATCAGGCAATGGAGGCTGGTGCTTATCACTATGCAGGTGCAGCCAAATTTTTTCGTGCTTATGGTTTTATGATGCTTACTGATTTATTTGGAGAAATCCCTTATAATGATGCATTTGGAGAAAATCCTTCTCCTGTTTATGATAATGGTAAAACAATATTCCTTGGTTGTATAACTGATATTGATGAAGCTATTGAGTTGTTTTCTAGACAACAAGAGGCAATAAATAATGTTACACCAGTGGATTTGGTAGAAGGCGATTCTTGGAATGGTGGTGATGCAGATAAATGGCTGAAAATGTGTTATCTTCTTAAAGCACGCTGGCTGAATCATTTAGTCAAGAAAGAGGCTGGAAATTATAAAGATGGCAAATATGATGCTCCGGAAATTCTGAATTGTTTAGCTAAAGCTCAACAAAGTAATGCTGATAATACTGTTATAAAACATACGGATACTAATACACCTTCTCATGATGTATTGGGCTGGAATGAGCCGATAGATTATTCTGCTCTCTATTCTTGTATTGGTATGAATAGTAATATTTATATAACTAAATGCTATTATGATAATTTGACTAACTTTGATGGAAAGGGAATAGAAGATCCACGTGCTGATAAGTTTATCCCTTGGACTCGTTCTATGAAAGGTCCTGCAACCCCTATTGATATAAAATGGTCAGAGGACGGTTTGTGGCGTCGTTCTATGGGGGTTGATATGCAAACTGATATTTTAAGTCAATCAGGTCCATATGCTTTGTCATTTGATGTAACTACCCAGAGTTGGTATTGTGATAGCCCAACTCGTAAAGGAGATACTATTTATGTGTGGACAACTTGTGGTGGTACGGGATACGCAGGCGGTGTAGATATCCTTTATCGTCGTAATAAATCTTATGACACTTCTGCGCTGAGCGGAGTGTTTTATGCCCGTCCAACAAGTCCATCCCTTATGGCATCGTATTCCGAAGCTTGTTTTATCAAAGCAGAGACGCTTTTCCGTCAAGGCGATAAATCGGGAGCATTTATTGCCTATAAAGAAGGTGTTAAAGCAAGTATTGATTTTGTTAATGATCAGATTGGCGTGTGGACTTCAGAGGATGGAAAATTGGAGTCTTGCCCCTCGTTTACTCATATTGAACAAACTGATATTGATAATTTCTTGAATAATGCACTAGGAAATTCTTCAGATATTACTCTCGGTAAAATTTTGACTCAGAAGATGTTGGCAATGCCATATTCTAATGAGAATTGGAATGATATGCGTCGTTGTGATTATGATACGAATATATTCATGAATTGGGATAAATCGTATTATTATAGGAATACTCCAGCAGGATTTACTTACTGCCCGGAAGATAAGTCGCCTCGTCGTTGGAAGCAAGCTTCTTATGAGCTGACATATAATACCACTAATCTAGCAGCCATTGGTGCCCAAGTTCCAGGAGCTGCTGAGCTTGGTGAAGGATGGTATAATAATAATCTTATTTGTACATTGCCTGTGTGGTGGGATTCAAATCAGGAATAAAAAGAAAGTTCAATTACGGTTGGCATTATCGGGATGGCAAACCTATTCAGCCATCTATTTATAGAATGTTAATTTAATATTCTTAAAATCTTAGGATTGTATGTATTCCATTGATTATCTTTGCATCCGAATTAGAAATTTAATGGATTTCATTTTGACTTTAGTTTAATTGAATAAAGATATTGAAGGCTCTAATGGTCTTCATTCATAGATGATGATTGGAACAGCCGGTTCGTGAGAATCGGCTGTTTTTTGTTTCGTTTGTTTGCATATCAACGGCGGTAATGTTACTTTTGCTCTAAAAGCGAAGATAGGCTGCACCTCAGCATAAAAAATGAACAAGTTCATTTTATTTTGCATTCGGTTTACACTATCTTTGCGAAAAATAGCTAAGATGGTATGAACTGTCTTTGCAAAGATTAGTCTATATATGGAACAAAGCAAGAAATTTATCTCTCCGGGAGCATGGTTTTCCATGACTTACCCGGCAGACTGGAATGAATTCGAAGATGGGGAAGGTTCTTTCCTTTTCTATAATCCCAATGAGTGGACCGGTAATTTTCGCATTTCGGCTTTCAAAGGGAATGCTACATATGGCAAGGACTCCGTGAAGCAAGAGTTGCGGGAAAACTCCGCTGCCACTCCGGTCAGGATAGGCCGGATGGAATGTGCATATAGTAAGGAGATGTTCGAGGAAGAAGGTGCGTACTATACTTCTCATTTATGGATAACGGGTGCGGATGAAGTTGCCTTTGAATGTTCGTTTACGGTGAAGAAGGGAGAGTCGGTTGCAGAAGCGGAGAAGATTATCGCTTCGCTGGAAACGCGTAAGGATGGGATGAAGTATCCGGCGGAGATAATTCCGGTGCGGCTTTCGGAAATCTATCAGATTAACGAAGCATACGAGTGGGTGGATACTACTGTAAAGGAGTTACTGAAGAAGGATTTTCAAGGAGCGGAGGAAGACATTGCCAAGATGCAGCAGATGATGGAAGAAAGCAACATCAGCCCTAAAAAGAAAGATGCGTGGCTGGCTTTTGGCATTGTGCTTTGTGTTATTTTCGCCAATGAAGTGGATGGTATGGAATGGCGTACCTTGGTGGATGGAAACCGGGAAGCGCCCATATTGCTGAATACGTCTACCGGTGAATGGATAGACCCCATGAAGCTGGTTTGGAGCAAAGTAAAGGCAGGAGGTAAAGTGAATCTGCCGGAGGTATACAGCTCCTTGTTCTAAGGTCCGGTCATCTTGGTACTGTGAGTTTCAACTTTCAATTTTCATTTATCAACTATTAAAGCATTGGCAGCAGTAAATTCAATTCTTCAGGTGGAAAACCTGACCAAGTCGTTCGGTGACTTGGTACTATTCGAAAATATCTCTTTGGGCTTGTCCGAGGGACAGCGTGTCGGACTGATAGCCAAGAACGGCAGTGGCAAGACAACGTTGCTCAATATCCTTTCTGGCAAGGAAGGGTATGACAGTGGCACCATTTCCTTCCGTCGTGACTTGCGTGTGGGTTATCTGGAACAAGACCCGCAGTACCCAGAAGAGCTGACCGTGCTCGAAGCGTGCTTTCATCATGGCAACAGTACTGTCGAGTTAATCAAGGAGTATGAACGTTGCATGGAGACGGAGGGGCATCCCGGTTTGGACGAAATTCTGGTGCGTATGGACCATGAAAAGGCTTGGGAGTACGAACAGAAGGCAAAGCAGATTCTATCCCAACTCAAGATACGTGATTTCAGTCAGCACGTAAAATACCTGTCCGGTGGGCAGTTGAAGCGTGTGGCACTTGCCAATACTCTTATCACTGAACCCGATTTGTTGATATTGGACGAGCCTACCAACCACCTCGACCTCGATATGACGGAGTGGTTGGAGGAATATCTCCGCCGGAACAACCTCAGCTTGCTGATGGTGACGCATGACCGTTATTTCCTCGACCGTGTATGTTCCGAAATCGTAGAGATAGACAACCGGCAGATTTATCAGTATAAAGGCAATTACAGCTATTATCTGGAGAAGCGCCAAGAGCGTATCGAGGCAAAGACTGTGGAGATAGAGCGTGCCAACAACCTCTACCGCACAGAGTTGGAATGGATGCGCCGCATGCCGCAAGCCCGCGGACACAAGGCGCGTTATCGGGAGGATGCCTTTTACGAGTTGGAGAAGGTGGCTAAGCAGCGTTTCAACAACGACAACGTCAAACTGGATGTCAAGGCTTCTTACATAGGCAGCAAGATATTCGAAGCAGACCATCTGTACAAATCCTTTGGTGACTTGAAGATTCTGGATGATTTCTCCTACATCTTCTCCCGTTACGAAAAAATGGGTATCGTTGGGAACAATGGTACGGGCAAGTCGACCTTCATCAAGATACTGATGGGGTTGGAGCAGGTAGACAGCGGCACGCTGGATATTGGCGAGACAGTCCGTTTCGGTTACTACTCGCAGGACGGCTTGCAGTTTGACGAACAGATGAAAGTGATTGATGTAGTGCAGGACATTGCCGAAGTCATAGAACTGGGTAACGGCAAGAAGCTGACGGCATCGCAATTCTTGCAACATTTCCTATTTACTCCCGAGACACAGCACAGCTATGTCTACAAGTTGAGTGGGGGAGAACGCCGCCGCCTCTATCTGTGTACGGTCCTGATGCGCAATCCCAACTTTCTGGTGCTGGATGAGCCGACCAATGACCTTGATATTGTGACACTGAATGTGCTGGAGGAGTATTTGCAGAACTTCAAAGGGTGTGTGATGGTGGTGAGCCACGACCGCTATTTCATGGATAAAGTGGTAGACCATCTGTTGGTGTTCAACGGACAAGGAGACATCCGGGACTTCCCTGGCAACTATACACAATACCGCGACTGGAAAGATGCGAAAGCTCATCAGGAGAAGGAGAAAGAGAAGGAAGTTACCAAGGCTCAGGAGGATAAGACGGCGAAGGTGCGTCTGAACGATAAGCGTCGTATGTCTTTCAAGGAAAAGCGCGAGTTTGAGCAATTGGAACAGGAGATAGCCGATCTGGAAACTGAAAAGAAAGTGATTGAAGAAGCTCTGTGCAGCGGCACCTTGTCTGTGGACGAACTGACGGAGAAGTCGAAGCGTTTGCCGGAACTGTCGGACTTGATTGACGAAAAGACATTGCGCTGGCTGGAGTTGAGCGAGATAGAATCGAACTGAAGTCCGGAATTAAAAATTAAGAATTGAAATTATAGAATTAGGAAAGTGGGAAATCTGACGAACTATCATAGCCATAGCCTTTTTTGTGACGGACGTGCCGGCATGGAGGACTTTGTGCGTTTTGCATTGAGTGAAGGTTTTACATCTTATGGCTTTTCATCGCATGCTCCATTGCCTTTTTCTACGGCATGGACTATGGAGTGGGACAGGATGGACGATTATCTGTCTGAATTCCACCGTCTGAAGGAGAAGTATGCCGGACGTATCGAACTGTATATCGGTCTGGAGATTGATTATCTGAATGAAGCGAGCAATCCGTCCATCGCCCGTTTCAGGGAGTTGCCGTTGGACTACCGTATCGGTTCTGTACATCTTCTCTACAATGACAAAGGGGAAGTGGTGGATGTAGATGTATCTGCGGATACCTTTAAGACCATTGTAGACGGACATTTTTGCGGTGATTTGGAGCATGTGGTCCGTCTCTATTACGGCCGGTTGACGAGGATGCTCGAGCTGGGAGGTTTCGATATTGTGGGCCATGCCGATAAGATGCACTACAATGCAGCATGCTATCGCCCGGGATTGCTGGACGAGCCTTGGTATGATGAGCTGGTTAGGGCGTATTTCGCAGATATTGCCCGTCGCGGCTATCAGGTAGAGGTCAATACCAAAGCCTATCATGACTTGGGCACTTTCTATCCCAATGAGCGGTATTTCTCCTACCTGCATGATTTGGGTGTACGTGTGCAGGTAAACAGTGATTCACACTATCCGGAACGGATAAGCAACGGACGTCCCGAAGCTTTGCGTGCCTTGAGGAAAGCTGGATATGAATCGGTGATGGAACTACACGGAGGAGAATGGAAAGAGATGCCTATCGTGTTTTGAGTGAATAGGATACAAAAACTCCTGACTTGCCTTTTTGTAAAGGTAGTCAGGAGTTTTTCTTTCTATTATGAACTATTCTGTTTTCAGTAAAAAGTCATCAATCGCCTTTTTGTAGGTAGCCTTATCGGCTGCTCCGCGGAAGAGCTGAGGCTCTCCATTCATAGGGATGAATACAAAAAGGGGGATGCTTGTTGCATTGAACAACGCTGCCAATTCTTTTTCTTTATCCACATTGACTTTGTAGACAACGATTTTATCGGCATACTCTTTGGCCAGTTCCTTCATAATGGGAGCCACCATGCGGCAAGGTCCGCACCAGTCGGCATATAAGTCTATGATGGCAGGCTTGCTTCCCTTGTATTTCCAGTCCTGGGATTTCTCATAGTCGAACACATTCTTGATAAACATGGCTTTGTTCATGACGACAACCTCTCCGCTTGTTTGAGCGTAGGCCAGCATGCTGGAAAACACAAGGACAACTATTGTTATAATCTTCTTCATTTCTTCTTGTTAAGAGTTTTGTTCTATAACGGCTTTCAAATCCTTACCGCTGATGACACCCGAGTGGCGCCATACGGCTTCGCCTTTCTTAAATACGATAAATGTCGGTACTGCTTGTATACGGTAGCGGGCAGCAAGTTCTTCGTGCTGGTCTACATCTATTTTGGCGATACGGGCGGCATCTCCTATTTCGTTTTTGAGTTCTTCCAGTACCGGATGCATGGCCTTGCACGGGCCACACCAGGTTGCAAAGAAATCAACTAAAACGGGTTTTTCTGATTGTATCAATTCTTCAAACTTTTCCATAATTTTTTCCTTTCTGTTTTTATTTATTTGTAATGATAACAAAATAGGAGGAGGATTTGTTCGCTAAATCATTATTTAATCGTCATCTCTTCAATGAGATGCGAAGCTCCCGCGTATTTGTCGATGATGAACAAGGTGTAGCGGATGTCTACACATGCTGCTCGTTGGGAGGACGGACGGAAGGCAATGTCGCCAGTCAGACCTTCGTAATTGCGGTCAAAGCCGGTACCTATCAGTTCTCCTTTGGCATTGAACACTGGGCTGCCGGAGTTTCCACCGGTATTGTCTGTGTTGACAATGAAGCAGATGGGCATTTCGCCGTTCGGCATGGCATAACGTCCGAAATCCTTTGCCTGGTACAGCTGTTTCAGTTTGGCGGGGACTACAAACTCCCAATTGTCGGGGTCTTCCTTCTCCATGGCTCCTTTCAGAGTGGTGTAGTAATCATATTTCACACCGTCTGCCGGAGCGTAGGGGAGCACTTGACCGTAGGTCAGGCGCAAGGTGGAGTTGGCATCCGGATAGATGGGCTGACCATTGGCAAGTTTCATGTCCATCATGCCCTTTACCCATACCTTGTGGGCGGCATTGTAGTTTTTATTGGCATCCATCATGGCAATGGAGGTCTGAAGCAGGCCGTCCGTGATGGAATATTTCAGCAAGACCATCCAGTCTGTATTAATCTTGTAGAGGCTGGGCTTGCGGATGAACTTGGCAAAGTTCTCCTTGTTGCCGAAGATGGAATGTTCAAAGCAGGCGTCGATGAAAGCGTCGCTGTTGCCCTTGAAACGCTTGTCTATGATTTGGAAAATACCGATGCGTTGTTCGGCAGGGATATACTTCATGTAGGTTTTCAGCATTTCCTTGCCAACAATACGTTCCACTTCGGGGAAGGGGACAGAGGCGAAGTAGCGGTCGGCTGCCTTCTGAAGACTGTCTTTAGCTGTTGCAATCTGTTCCTTGTCCTTGTTCTTCAAGGCAGATACCAGTCCTGCGGTGCTGGGGATACGCATGAAATCGAGTCCCGTCACCAGCGCTTCCTGAATGGCTTGCTGGTGGTAGAGGGCTGGACGGCGTTGCTTTACGATGGCGCGTATCTGGTCGAATGCCTGCTGATAGCTATTGTCGTTCAGCGAGCGTCCGCGTGCCAGGAGTGCCTCTTGTTGTGCACGTTTGGTGTCCAATACTTTCAGACGGACGAGACCCTCGTTCATACCGATGGCATTTTTCCAGTAGTTGGCAGAAGATGCATACTTGCTGGCATAGTGGATGCGTACGGCATCGTCTTGCAGCATCTGCTTCATCAGAGCTTTCTGGCGTACGTCACGCACGTGGTGGCGCATGAAGTTGGTGGTTTGCATGCGTTCCTCTACTTCGTCGGAAATCATGTAGCGCCAGTTGCGTCCGGGGAAGCCCATGACGAAGGTAAAGTCGCCCTCGCGATAGCCGTCGAGGCTGATGGTGAGGTGTTTCTTCACTTTCAGGGGGACGTTGTCTTTGCTGTAAGCGGCGGGTTTCCCGTCTTTGTCGGCATAGATGCGGAAGATGGAGAAATCTCCCGTGTGGCGGGGCCACATCCAGTTGTCGGTGTCTGCACCGAACTTGCCGATGGAGGAGGGGGGAGCACCTACCATGCGGATGTCGCTATAGGTGGTTTTTACGAATAGATAGTATCTGTTTCCACCGTAGAAGGCTTTCAGTTCCAGTTTGCGGCCGGGTGTCAGGGCGATGCCTTCGGACTTGGCGAAGCGGTCGGCTACTGTTTTCAGGTATTTGGGAGACAGATAATTGGTGCCGTTCGGGTCGTCGTCGGTTTTCAGTTGTTCGTTTACGTAGTCTGTCACGTCCAGTATCCGGTCGATGTAGGTGACGGTGAGTCCCTTGCAGGGAAGCTCCTCTTCGCGGGACATAGCCCAGAAACCGTCGGTTAGGTAGTCGTGTTCCACCGAGCTGTGTTGTTGTATGGCGCCATAGCCGCAGTGGTGGTTGGTCAGTACCAGGCCTTCGGCAGAGATGACTTCGCCGGTACAGCCACCGCCGAAATGCACCACGGCATCCTTTAGGGCAATGCCGTCGGGATTGTAGATTTGGTTGGCGGGGATGAGCAGGCCGAGTTCCGTCATGGCTACTTCGTTCTGCTTTTGCAGGTCGGTGAGCATCCACATCCCTTCGTCGGCGTGAACCGTGGCAAAGGCAGATGTAATGAATAATGATAATAGGATTCTTTTCATGATGATATGCGTTAGAAGAGCATCTGAGAGGGGGGCTATTCAGTCGTATACTGAATAGGGTTAAGTATACGACTGAATGGCATTCAGTCGTATAGTGAATGCCATTCAGTATGGGAAGTAATTTCTCAGAGGCTTTTATTTATTCTACGATGTTCATTTCGTTTATCAAATGTCCGCAGTTGCCCAGCTTGTCGAGGATGAAGAGCACGTAGCGGATGTCCAGTGCAATGCAACGCTGCAGGTCATTGTTGAAGTTGATGTCACCGCTCAATGACTCCCAATTACCGTCGAAAGCAGTACCGATGAGCTGTCCTTCGCCATTGATGACGGGGCTGCCGGAGTTGCCGCCGGTGATGTCGTTCGTCGTGAGGAAGCAAACCGGCATGGTGCCGTCTGCCATGGCGTAGCGTCCGAAGTCTTTCTTCTGAATCAGTTCTTTCAGCTTGGCGGGTACTACGAATTCACGGTCTTCGGGATTCTCTTTTTCAAGGATACCGTCGGTAGTGGTATAGTAGTCGTAGTGTACGGCATCGCGCGGGCTGTATGATTTTACATTACCATAGGTCAGACGCATGGTGAAGTTGGCATCCGGATAGGAGGGGACGGGCTGTTTCATTTCACCCAAGCCACGGATGTAGGCCTTGTGGAGCAGTTCCATTCCGCTTTCCAGTTCCATGTATTGCTTTCCGAGTTCCTGCAGCTTTTCGTTCTTGGAGCGCGAGTAAGCCGTAGCAGGGTCTTTCTCGATGGCTTTCACGGTGGGCTTTGCCAGGAATTTATCCAGGTTCTTGCGGTTGGAGAGGATGGAGTTGTCGTAAATGTTGTCTACGTATGCGTTGTAGTCACCCTTGAACTCTCCGTTGATGGTTTGGTAGAAGGAGGGCAGCTCGTTGGCGTTCAGTGCCTTGGCAAGGGCGGGCAGGATGGCTTTGGCTACGGCGCGGTCCACTTCGTGGTCGTAGTCTTTATTGTGGATGCCATCGTATGCATTTTCCAACTGCTTCTTCGAAGCTTGCAGCAATGAGTCGTTCTTCTCTTCGAGCGCTTTCTTTATGTTATCCATAATGAGGTAGGTACTGCCGAATTCGATAGCACCGCGCAATGCTTCGTTGGTATAGTAGAGCTGGCGCAGCGTGGGGGTGCTTTTCTCGATGATGGCATCAATTTTCTCTACCACACCCTCGTATTCGGGTTTTCCTTGGGCAAAGGAGGCATACTTTTTCTCGATTTCGGCTTTGGCGCCCAACACGTCATTGTCGATGATTGCCTTGTTCATACCAATGGAGTTCTTCCAGTAGTTACTGCTTCCGGCAAACTTGCTGGCATACTGGATGCGGGTCTTGTCACTGGCATCCATATACTTGCGCAGCACTTCGAGGCGTACGCCGCGCATGTCAATCATTGCCTGGTTCACGGCGTTCATGCGTTGCTTCACTTCGCTCTGGGTGAGGTAACGTTCTGTGCTGCCGGGAAAGCCCATAATCATGGCGTAGTCACCCTCGTTCAGGCCTTTGATGGAGATGGGCAAGAACTTCGGCGTTTTCAGGGGTACATTGCTTTCACTGTATTCTGCAGGCTCTCCGTTGGCATCGGCATAGATGCGGAACATGGAGAAGTCGCCCGTGTGGCGCGGCCACATCCAGTTGTCGGTTTCACCGCCAAACTTACCTACCGAGGAGGGAGGAGCGGCAACCATACGCACGTCGCTGTATACCTTATAATAGAACATATAGAATTTGTTTCCTGCATAGAAGGGGAGTGCGCGCACTTCAATGCCCGGTTTACCCTTCAAATCGCTCTTTTCCAGTTCTTCCTTTGCCAGTTTGCTGAGGAACGGGGAAGTCAGTGCATCGATTTCCGTCACTTCGCCTGCCTTTATTTTAGCGTTGACAAGGTCGGTGATGTCTACAATGCGGTGCACGAAACGGAATTTCAATCCCGGGGTGGGCAGTTCTTCACTACGGTTCATGGCCCAGAAACCATCTGTCAGATAATCGTGTTCCACGCTGCTGTGCTGCTGTATGGCACCGTATCCGCAATGGTGATTGGTCAGAATCAGTCCTTCCGGAGAGATGATTTCGCCGGTACAGCCGCCGCCAAAGATACCTACGGCATCTTTCAGTGATACGCCGTTGGGATTGTAGAGGTCGTCAGCCTCCAGCTTCAGTCCTTGTTTCTTCATCATGTCGATGGAGTTCTGCTGTTTCATCAGTTGCAGTAACCACATTCCTTCGTCTGCACGCGCAGAGCAGACTGTCAGTGCGGCAATGGCCGCAAGCAAACCTTTCTTAAATGTAATCTTCATATAATCAATTATTAAGTAATGTCTTTGAATTTCATTGTTATCGCTTGTGGGCTTATGGCTTGATGGCATTGTTTCTTATTGCTTCCATAATGTTTGCAGGCGGACGCTGGTTCATCAGTTCGTTCTTCATAAAGTCCATGTATGGGGCTGCGTGACTGAAGAACTTATGATATCCTGCACAAAGGTAATTCAGTCCCGGCTCCCCGTCGGCTGTACATACAAAACGGTTCTTTGGGCATTCGCCGTTGCAGGCAAACAGCCATTCACACTCCCTGCATTGGGTGGGGAGCGATTGTTGCTTCATCAGTCCGAAGGCTTGTTGCCGTTCGCCGTACATCATCTCCACCAGTGTATTCTGATGGATGTTGCCCAGTTTATATTCGGGGAAAACAAAATGGTCGCAGGTATATACGTCTCCGTTGAACTCCATAACACCTGCATGGCCGCACGTCTTTGCCATGGAACATACACCCGGCTGTTCGCCTATCCAGTTGGCAAGGGTAGAGTCGAACAGCTGTATGTAGTAAGTCCCCACGTCCTGCTTTACCCATTCGTCGAACAAGGCGCATAGGAAGTCTCCCCATTGTTCCGGCGTGACGGAGAAGTCTGCCAGCTGCGTGCTCTTTTCTTTGTCTGCCAGGGAGGCAAGATGGCGTCCGTCCCCATGAGGGGCAATGCGCTCCACGATGGGGGCAAACTGGATGTAATGGCATCCTATCTCCTTGAAAAAATTATAGAAGTCCAGCGGATAGTCGGCGTTGTAGTCATTGACCACTGCCATTCCGTTCCATTCCACACCGTGCTTTTTCAGCAGGTTGATGCCCTGCATCACCTTGACAAAAGAGGGCTTGCCCTGCTTGTTCTTCCGGTATTCGTCATGGAACTCTTGCGGTCCGTCTATGGAGACGCCCACCAACCAGTTGTTTTCTTTGAAAAACCGGCACCATTCATCGGTGAGCAACGTGCCGTTGGTCTGTATGCAGTTGTCGATGGTGCGTCCGTTGGCATATTTCCTTTGCAGCTCCATGGCCCGTTTGTAGAAAGACAGCGGACGCATCAGTGTCTCTCCGCCATGCCAGGTGAACAGAACCTGGGGCATGGTCTGTGAGTTGATGTACTCCTCGATAAACTTTTCCAGAAGTTCATCACTCATTACATGCTTGGGGTTGTCTCTATATAGTTTGGATTTCTCCAGATAATAGCAATAATCGCATGCCAGATTGCATACCGCACCTACCGGTTTCAGCATTACATAGAGCGGTTTGGCAAAAGGTGCATAGGTTGACATGTATATTTTCTCTATTTTTATCATTTATAATTGTGCAAAAATACGTAAACCGAATGAAAAATCCTTTCTTTCTATCCGGTTTATAAGGAATATTAATACCTTTGCTGGGTGTAATTCAAAAATCGTTTCTTGCATGATTAGAATGAGTGTGAACCGCATTTTACCCTTTTTGCTCCTGCTTGTGCTCTTTACTTCTTGCAACCGCAAGTATAAGATAGAGGGCAGTTCTTCGGTAACCAGCCTTGACGGAAAGATGTTGTTTCTCAAGACGCTTCGGAACGGGCAATGGGTGAATGTTGACTCGGCAGAGGTTATCCATGGGCATTTCAAGATGAAAGGCCGGACCGATTCCGTGATGATGGTGACTCTTTATATGGATCAAGAGGGTATTATGCCTTTGGTGCTGGAAGATGGTAAAATCGTAGTTTCCATCTCCAATACTCAGTTGATTGCCAAAGGAACCTCTTTGAATGACAAGTTGTACGAGTTTATAGACAAACGCAATTCCCTAGAGGTAAAGATAGAGGAGCTGGAACGCAAAGAGGCGCGTATGGTGCTGGACGGTGCCAATCTGGATGATGTGCATGGACAGTTGGCAAAGGAAGGCGAAACACTTGTGAAGGAGATGAACGACTACGTCCGTCAGTTCATTGTAGATAACTTTGAGAACGTGCTGGGTCCCAGTGTATTCATGATGATGTGCAGCACACTGCCCTATCCGGTGATGACTCCGCAGATTGAGGACATCATGAGAACTGCTCCCTTGTCTTTTAAAGAGAATACTTTGGTGAAAGATTTCCTTACAAAGGCGAAGGAGAACATGCAGCTGATTGAAGAGCAGAAGCGCATGAAGCAAAATGCTTCTGTAGGAGGACAGAAATAAATAGGAATGAGTTGATAATGATAAACGGGAATGCCTGAATATCTTGATAGGATATTCAGGCATTCCCGTTTATCATTATGTTTTTATCTGTCTTGGTCTTCGTTCTTCACCATCCCTTTATACTTTTCCGGCAATGCACTCTCCACTGCCGCATAAGCCTCGTTCATACTTGCTTTGATGTTTTCTGCCCCTTTCCCTTTGGGAGGAATAGGTTCATGGATGGTCAGTATCATCCGGTGGCGGTGTATCCACTTTCCGGTGCGTGGAAGAATCTCGAACGAGCCGTCTATCGTGACGGGTACCACTTCCAGTTGCAGTTCATCCGCCAGCTGGAAAGCACCTCTCTTGAAGTAGCCCATGTGTCCCGTGAAGGTACGTGCTCCTTCGGGAAATACTACCAGTGATACGCCGTCTTTCAAAGATGATTCTGCCTGCCGCATGGTGGCAAGCACCTTCTTGGGACTGGAACGGTCGACGAAGATATGTCCTGCGCTTTCGCATGCCTTACCGACAAACGGGATTTTGCGCAGGCTCTTCTTCATCATCCATTTGAAGTTCCGTCCCAGGAATCCGTATATCAGGAATATGTCGAAGGCGCCTTGGTGATTGGGCACAAACACGTAAGAAGTACGTTTGTGTATTTTCTCCCTTCCATGCACCTCCACCGGAATAAGCAGTATATAGCAGATGAGCTGTGACCAGATTTTACCGGGATAGTACCCCCAGGTATGCGCCCCCCCTATCAGCGAACCGATAATGGTGACCAATGCTGTAAGGATAGTCAGTACCAATAAAATAGGCAACGCAAAGCAAACCTGATAAGTGATATAAAGTATCTTCATAGGTGTCGGATTTTTTATTGCTACAAAGATATACCTTTTTCTTATTTCGTCACTCTTTCTCTCTTACTAATTTTAGTACTGTAATTTCCGGCCATGCCCCGAACCGGAACGGCAGTCCCACATAGCCGATGCCAATATTTACGTACAAAGCCCTTTTGCCTTCGTAGTACATTCCTCTCCATTCCGGATAGATAAGTTCGGCAAGGGAGTGTCCGAACAAGATGCCTTGCATGGCGTGGGTATGTCCTGCAAGCATCAGTGAAATATCCGATTGGGGCAGTACCTCGCGCCTCCAGTGGGTAGGGTTATGGCTGAGCAATATTTGGAACATCCCTTCCGTACCCTGCATGGCTTGCGGTAAGTCTGCAAATTGGGAGAAAGGAGGCTCGCCATCGTTTTCCACACCGATGAGGGCTATGCTGTCACCTTTGTGATAAAGGATGTCATGCTCATTGTTCAGCAGTTTCCATCCCATTGCTTTCTGCTGCCGGATTAAATAGTCCAGATTGGCGATTTCTGCTTTCGGGCTTTGCCAGTGATAGTATGAGCCATAGTCATGGTTACCGAGGATGGAGTATACTCCGTCCGGTGCGTACAGTTGGGAGAGTATTTCTTGGAAACCATCCAGTTCATGGCTCTGCTGGTTCACGAGGTCACCGGTGAAGACAATCAGGTCCGGCTTCTGTCCGTTGACTGAATCGACCAATTGTTTGATGGGTTCCGGATTGCCCTGCCAACTGCCGATGTGTATGTCCGATATCTGCACGATGCGGTAGCCGTCGAAACCTTCCGGAATATTGGCAGAACGATATTCTACTTCTTTCGTATCGAAACGGGTGATGCCTGCAAAAGTTCCGTAGAGGATATTGAAGAAGCTGACGACAGCCAAAACCAGTCCTATAGCGGTGAACGGGCTGCGGGGACAACGACGGATGATGAAGTGCGCCAGTACTCCCACCAGCGAGCAAAGCATGAATATGGTTTTTGGAAAGACAAACAGCATGATGGTAATTGCCAGTCTGCCTATAGCCTGCGTATGGTTTGACATCGCATTGTCACCCGTAAGGAACATGAAGTAAACATAGCCTGCCGCCAGCAATAAGGTGGGAAGCCAATAGAGGCTGCGTAGAAATGTCTTTCTGGTTTTTCTTACTACATAAACCAAGTAAATGTAAAGGTCGGGGATGAGAAGGAAAAGGATGAAAACAAGAGTTACTCGGTGCATATATCTTTCAATTCTTCAATGTTCTTTTTAATATTGTCCAGATGTTTATAAATCACTTTTTTGTAGAGAATATAGATAATCAACGCATCAAACACTACAAAGAGGGTAATCAGTATGGCTTGCACGCCAACGGACATCAGATGATATTCCATCACCCAATAATTGAGGATATTGAAAAGGATAATCCAGATGGAGATGCCCATCACCTCATATTTGGTCCATTGGCGGAAAGTGGTCATACGGCGGCTGACTTCGGCAACACTCATTTCTTCAATATGTGTATTCTTGTTCCAACGGTATGTTTTCCAGTCCCACCACATGCCTGCGAGAATGCTGATGGCAATGAATCCTAAAAAGGGAACAATCTTTTCTTGCAGTTGTTCGTTGAAACCGAAGGTGGGTAGTAGCAGCCATATAAGAAGAAGGGTAGCCAGACATATCGTTCCTATTCCGATAGAGAAGCGTTGTATGACTACAAGGCGTCCCAGACTTTTGCGGGTATTTGCCTTGTAGCCGGCAATCAGTTCTGTAATCTGCTGTTCATCAGCAATCGGTTCTTTCTGCAACTGTTCATTCAGTGCGTTCCATGATTTCTTCAGTTCATCCAGTTCCATATATCTATTCCTCTTTATTCATTTTTTTCAATTTGTCCTTGATGCGGCTGAGCTTGGTGGCAACGTTTGTCAAAGTCAGCCCGGTGATTTCGGCAATTTCTTCGTAGCTTTTCTCTTCCAGATAGAGCAGGATGATGGATTTTTCCAATTGTCCCAGCCGGTTTATCATCCGGTAGAGTTGCCGTAGCATGGCTTGTGTCTCGTCGGTTTCTTCAGTCCGGTCGGCTTCTTGGTTGAGGGTAACGATTTCGGGGATGTTCTTTTCTTTGCGGATAAAGCTGATGCACGTGTTCAGTGCGATGCGGTAAATCCATGTTGAAATCTTGCACTCCCGCCGGAACTTGGGAAATGCTTTCCATAAGTTGAGCACCACTTCCTGATACAAATCGTTGAGGGTAGCGTTGGGCGTGGTGTACAGATAGCACACCTTATATATCACGCGCTCATACTCTCGTACCACGGATACAAACTCTTGTTCTGCATTTTCCATCTTTTTGCTTCTTTCGAGTTGCTTTGCACTGTTAGTCGCGGAAAGGGGCGATAAATCACAGTTCAAAAAGGATTATTTTAGCCTATATGCTAATGTGCCAATGACCTGCGGCATGGTAGCACAATATACATATAGCGCAACCAATTGGCACATTAGCATATAGGCACATTAGCACATTATTCATATTGTAGTGGCTAAAAACTTCCGTATATTCCCTATTGGCATTCCCCGGCGGCGGGCGTAGTCTTCCAGCTGGTCTTCTCCAATCTTGCCCACTGCAAAGTATCGGGATGCGGGATGTGCCAGCATCATGCCGCAGACGGAGGAGTGAGGGTGCATGGCTCCATGTTCAGTCAGCGTGATGCCTATCTGTTTCATGCCGAGCAGTTCGTCCAGCAGGAAATTCACGGATTGGTCGGGTAGGGAGGGGTATCCCACAGCGGGGCGGATGCCTTGGTACTTCTCGACCAGCAAATCCGGAATGGACAAGGATTCGTCGGGGGCATAGCCCCAAGCCTCCTTGCGGACATATTCGTGCATCTTTTCTGTGGCGGCTTCGGCGAGGCGGTCGTTCAAGGTTTGTACAAGGAGATGTTTGTAAGGGTCGTTCTTGTAAGTCTCTTCGGCCTCTTCACTGATGGTAGAGGCGAAAAGCCCTACGATGTCGGGTGTGTCCGAAGAGAGGGGACGTACAAAATCACTCAGACAGAGAAATGGACCGCCATCGGGTTGTGGTGTCTGCTGTCGGAGCAGAGGGAAGGTTGTTCCTTCTATCAAGAGGTTATCTCCGTCTGCATTTGCCTGGCAAAGCCTGAAGATGCAATGGATGGAGATTGTTTCGTCCAGTCGGCCGAGCATTCTATTGGCTTCCTTGAAGAGCTGCATGGCTTCGGAAGCTTTGGTACGTTCCTCCTCGGGAAAGGTCGTCAGCCAAAGTGCACGGCAGGAATCGCAGCCATGGATGTTGGCAATAGCCGCAAAGCGAGGCTGGAAGCCCCAGGCATGGAAGAAATAAATCCAGTTGATGTAAGGGGTTACTTCATGAATCCGATACGAAAGCAATTCATGCCCCGGTGCCAGTATTGTCCTTTTCATCCCATTTAATCTCTAATCCTTAATTTCTAGCCTTCACTCTCCAAATCTCAGTTCCTCGCCACGATAAGCGTCGTCCACCATACCGTCACTATAAACGGGATGTCCGTTGGCAAAAGTCCTTTCCACTTTCCAGTTGAAGGTATGTCCTTCCAATGGGCTCCAGCCGCATTTGCTCAAAACTTTGTCGGCTGTCACTTCCCACGGGGTATCGGGGCGTACCAGCACAAGGTCTGCCCGGTAACCTTCACGGATATAGCCGCGCTCGTTGATGCGGTAGATTTGTGCGGGAGCATGGCACATTTTTTCAACGATGGTCTCGAGAGTGAATATTCCCTCATCTACCAGTTGCAGCATGCTGACAAGCGAAAACTGTATCATCGGCATGCCGGACATGGCCTTCAAAGCACCCCCTTCTTTCTCGGCGAGCAGATGGGGGGCATGGTCGGTGGCTATTACGTCTATCAGGCCGGAGTTGACGGCTGCACGCAGGGCATCGCGGTCGGCTTGCTTCTTAATGGCAGGATTACACTTGATACGTGTACCCAATGTGCGATAGTTACTGAGCGTGAAGAGGAGATGGGCAACGCATGCTTCGGCGGTGATATGCTTCTCGGAAAGTGAATAGTCATTGAATAATTGCAGTTCCTTAGCTGTGGACACATGCAGGATATGCAACCGTGCTCCGGCAATTCTTGCCAGCCGTACTGCCAGTTCAGAGGATGCATAGCATGCTGCCGAAGAGCGGATGTAGGGATGCTTGCCTATGGGAATATCATTCTCTCCGGCAAACATTTCCTTATACTTGGCAATATTGTTCTTGATGGTTTCCTGGTCTTCGCAGTGGGCGGCAATCAGCATGTCTGTACCATTGAAAATATTTAGCAGGCTGTTCATCTTGTCTACCAGCATGTTTCCGGTACTGGAACCCATGAATAGCTTGATACCGCAGACACGGTGCTTGTCCAGCTTGCCGAATTCGCTGTAGTTGTTGTTTGTTGCACCGAAGTAGCAGGAATGGTTTACGATACACTTTTCGTTCAGTAAATCGAGCTTGGCGTTCAAAGCATCCAGTGTAGTGGTCACTGGATTTGTATTGGGCATATCCATGATGGAGGTCACACCACCTGCGGCAGCCGCACGGCTTTCGGTGAGGATGTCCGCTTTGTGGGTCAGCCCGGGATCGCGAAAATGTACATGGTCATCGATGATGCCCGGCAACAGATAGCATCCGGTGGCATCTATGGTTTCATCACAAGGGGCAGAGAGAGGTTTCCAGTTGGTCAGTACCTCTGCAATGCGCCCGTCTTCTATCACTACGGAACCTTTCACGGATTGTCCTTCGTTGACAATCGTAGCGTTATGTATCAATGTTCTTTTCATATCTTCCTAATATTTATAGTAAACCCCTATCACTCTATCACCCATCACTTCATCTCCTTATCTACAGTAGGATATTTATGAAACCAACTGTTCCATTTCAACCGAATCACTCCGAATACGGCTTCACCAAAAATACTGCTGTTCATTTTGGAGGTGCCCAGTTCGCGATTGATGAAGATGACAGGCACTTCCTTTACCTTGAAGCCGCATTTGTAGGCGGTGAATTTCATTTCTATCTGGAAGGCGTATCCTTTGAAGCGGATACCGTCCAGATTGATGGTCTCCAATACCCGGCGGCGGTAACATACAAATCCGGCTGTAGTGTCATGGATGGGCAACCCGGTGATGAAGCGTACATATTTGGAGGCAAAATAAGACATCAGTACACGTCCCATGGGCCAGTTCACTACGTTCACACCACTCACATAACGTGAACCGATGGCTACATCGGCACCCTCTTCGGAGCAGGCCCGGTAGAGACGGGGCAGGTCTTGGGGATTGTGGCTGAAGTCGGCATCCATTTCGAATACATACTCATAGTCTCGTTGCAATGCCCACTTAAAGCCGGCTATATAGGCTGTTCCCAATCCCAGCTTTCCTTTGCGCTCCACCATGAAGAGGCGTTTGGGGAACTCTTTCTGTAAGGTTCTGACGATATCTGCCGTTCCGTCGGGCGAACCGTCTTCAATGACAAGGATGTGAAAACCATGTTCCAGAGCAAAAACGGCACGGATGATATTTTCTATATTCTCCCGTTCATTGTAGGTGGGGATGATGACAATGCTGTCTGATATTTGCATACTTATAGGTAATGGGGGTTATAACTGGGAACAAATGTAATACATTTGTTCGAAAGTGAAAAGTTTTATTCCAGTATATTCTCAGAGGGCTATGAATTAGTCCGCTTCGTCACTTTGTGCTTTTATCAGTAACCAACTACTGACTTGCTTTTTCAATATTTTTGCATATGATAGTTGTGTTCTTGGTATGCTCTTTGTCAATCCCATTATGCTGGCAATGGCCGTCTTAAATTTCGAACATTCTGCTCCGTGCCAGCATGCAGGCCCCAACTACTCCAGCCTTGT
>NZ_QTMC01000014.1:0-137520 GCF_003602965.1 Bacteroides sp. AF25-5LB | reverse complement strand
CGATTGTGAAATCCTTATACTTTACGGCTCCTATGCCGTACATGAAATTCTTGTTCATCTTTTTTTCAGTTTCATTGTTAATAACATACCGACAAGCAAGCCGGCCAATACACCTGTGATAAACGTCCGCATCCGGTTCGGAGGGCGTTTTTCTACCGTTTGAACGTCATTTGAAATTTCGCTCTTGGTTTCGCTACGGATACGCGCCAGCTCTTCTTCATACCATAGCACCAGCTGCTGCAGACTGTCACACGAGGCTTCGGCCACGATGTTCCCGCTGTCGTCGCTGCCTACGGTCAGATTCGCCTGTCCGCTCTTGCCACGGTACACGGCACCTTCAGGAAGTTTACGGAGGCTGTCCGCAGGTATAGACAGCTTCACCGAACTCGCCGGTATACCCGCCATCACCAGTCCCGCCCGTCGGCTTCCGCTCGCGCTGTCGGCGCTTGCCGATTCCGTCCGGACTTCCCGGTTCATGCTCTTTCGGTGACTCGCGCAACCTGTCAAGCACAGGGCAATCGTCACGATGAGGACAGTTTCCGGCTGTATCAATAGCTTTTCTAAGACGGGCCATCTCGCGCGTATTGCGGGCCAGTTCTTTCTTTGTTTCACAAAATTCATCTTTTAGAGGTTTTACAATATTTTCCATCAAAATGCGGGTGGCATGTTCGGCGTTATCTATGCGCATGGCCTCTGCACCGGCCTCGGCCTTCATCGCTTCCGCTTTCGCTTTTCTCACAGTAGCCCGCAAGGAGCCAATGGTCGCCACCGTACCAACCAGGCCGCCGCCAAGGATAATGTTCATAAATTCGCTCAAGTCCATACCACCCGGTTTTATTATTGATTAATACCTATTTCTTTCAACCATTCCTGCACATCGAAGCTCGGACAGGCTTTCGCTGCCAGTTCGTTGTGTCCTATAATGCGTACATCAGGGAATTTCCGATGAAAATCCTTCACATACTTCTCCAGTGCCTTTTTCTGGCAGCCAGTGCGGGTGTCTTTCGGGGTCTTACCGTCTTTTTCCACGCCTCCGGCATACACGATGTGACGGCTTACACTGTTATATCCTTTGGCTCCGTTGGTCACTTCCCAAGGGTCCACCTGTGCATCCTCATTGTTTTCTACCAGACGTTCCACGCCTCCGTTCAGGTGGAACAGGTCGGTATAGCCAACCTGCTTCCATCCTCTTCCTCCCTGGGCAACCGGAGAAGTATGCCATTTGCGGATGTCCGCCGATGATACCTCACGCCCCTCCGGGGTTGCCGTACAGTGTATTACCAGATATTTCAACTTTGCCATAATCATCATGCTTGATAGCCGCTCATCATTACCACTCCGGCATCCTCTTTCTTGGGCATGCAGATGAAGTAATGGCGGAAGTTAATCAGGTTACGCTGGTTCAACGGGTCATTCTTTGACTCGGAATAATACATCTTGGTAGAACCTGTTGCCTTGAAAACCCTCTGTTTGTAGAAGGCAAATGAACACGGAAATTCACCGGCTTCTGCCGTTGTACCCAATGCCTTCTTCACTCCGGCTGTAGTATAAAGCGGGTTGTTGCCATACTCGTAGATTTCAAAGCCGTAAAGGTTACCTACCTTGCCGCTGTTGCGGTCAATATTGTACTGTTCACGGAATGCCTGGCTGGTCAGCAGCAGGTCATTCACATGGTCGGGGCAAAGCACCAGTCTGCGGCCGTCTGACGGTACGCGCAGGTTGTCAAGGGCACGCTTCATTTCCACAAGGTCATTCACGGTAAGGCGCAGACGGTTTGTAGCCGGATCTTTCTCGCCGGTAGTCTTAAGCACCGGAGTAGTTTCCGTATTTTTGTTCGCACAAAGCGCATGGGCCGCCTTGGTAAACTTCGCATCATTGATACTGTTGGCATGTCCCTCTTTCACACGGGCGGTCTTGTCATAGCTGATGGCATAAAGCTCATCGTCTGTAATCGGCGTAGCCTTGGTCTGGAATTTGTCCAGCTTGATGGCAATATCCTTGTCTTCCAAAGCCTGCACATCAATCGGATAGGTTTTATTGTTTATCAAGACATCCGGATCTACACCAACTTCTACCAGGTGAATCACATCGTTATTCACGATACTGCTTTGGTCGGGGATTCCTGACAGCCAGGTTCCTTCCAGTCCGGCACGGAGCACCTTAACAAGTTCCCCTGTCCAGATTTCCGTATAAACCCCTTCACGGAGTATTGAAGTACTTTGCGGGGCCATTCCCATAAAGGCTGCCACCGCATTCATTCCCACAGCTCCGGCCACCGGAGAGAATCCCAATACCGAAGCACACACGACACCTGTCAGCGTATTGAACAGAAGTGCCGTCAAAAGCATTACAATTTTTCCCATTTTCTTCATTTTAAAGGTTTTCAAATTTCACAGGTCATGCCGTATTCAGCCTTGTACAGGCGCTTGTACTCCTCCGGGTTATGCTCGCGCATTTCAAGCAGCGCATCACTCGGGACATCGCTCAGTTTGGCATAGATGGACGGCTGTGCCTGCTGCTTGCCGCCCTGATAGCTCAATACAGTGGAAATCTTCACCTGTGGTTGCATGGCATCAAGCACATTCTTCAGTTCATCGACACCAACCTTCTTGCCAAGTTCGATAAACTGTATCTTCTTGTCTTCTCCCAGACGCTTTTCCACCACTGCCTTTTCTACAAGACCAGTGATACGGGCCAAAGTCAGCTTCCCGTTTTCTTGCTTCAGGGAATCATTCTCTGCCTTGGCTGCTTTCAGTTCATTTAAGGCTTGATTAACATCAGCCTCCGTTGCCGTTTCCGGCAGCCCCAATTGAAGGGCCAAAAGTTTCAGTTCCATTTCTTCTGTTGTTTTTTGGTTATTGATTAGTGGCAAAGGACAATCACCATCCTTTCCCAATGTGATTTGTTTTCCATCCTTCATCAGTACGATGGCATCATCATTGGAACCTACATCCACCAGTGATACCTCATACAGCTTGCTTTTGGTTATTGTCGGGCTGGTCTGCCCCTGCAGCAAATGTTCGGGCTGGTCACTCAGTTCCAGAATGTCTATTCCGGCACTCACCATTCTCAGACTGCCGAATTCAAACTGTTTCTTGCATCTTTTACTGAGGTCGGTCGCTTCGTCAAACACCAGTTCCCCGGTTACTTCACCATCCTCTACCCGAAGGTCCTTCACATAACCAATCACGTTTCCGCGTTGGTGCATGTACAGCAGTACCGGGTTTCGGCAATACTGCTCCACACTCATGCCCGATGTCAACACACGGCTTCCGTAGCTGTTCAGGCTGTCGTTTGAAATTCTTACACGTTTACTCATTTTCTCATGCCACGCCTTTATGCATTGGCGCTGCAATATTACAGAGCACTTACCGGGAAGCCAAAAAAGTGTGCAATGGTTGCACACTTCTATGAAACCGTTGCACATTATTTTGGCTGCAAGCTGATAAGCGGACAACTTTGCGAATAAATCGGGCAGGTGCAAGGGACTCCGAAGCCTGCCTTTAACCCTATATTCTTTATTATATGACAAAGGCAGAAATCGAAAAGAAAAAATCTCTTGCACGCTCACTGTTCCTTTCCGGCATGGAACAGACTGAAATTGCGGAGAAAGTGGACGTGTCACGCGTCACCATCTCAAAATGGTGCACGGCTGACGGATGGAAAGAGGCAAGGGCGGCAAAGAACGTCACCCGGCCGGAACTGGTGAACAAACTCCTGCTCACCATTGATACACTCATTACTCAAGTCAACGAATCGAACGACCCTGCACTTGTAGCTGGTCTCGGGGACAAACTGGCCAAACTTTCGGCGGTGATTGAAAAGTTAGACAAGAAGGCCAACGTAGTGGATGTCATTGAAGTGTTCATGGCATTCTCCAAATGGATTGAATACCGTTCAACCATCGACCCGGAAGTGACTCCGGAACTGGTCAGGGCAATCAACAAGTACCAGGATCTGTATATCACCGAACAGATGGGCATAAAATAAAACGGCTATGGCAACAGCAGCGGAAAAGAAACAGGCATACGAACAGTGGAAGGAACACTGTAAAAGAGTGCAGTCCATCACGGATACGGCTTTGCTCGCGGGCGAGACACCGGCACAAAAGGACAGGCGTATTCTGCGTCTGCAGGGTAACTATGCCGCGTTCTGTGAATATTACTTCCCCCACTTTCTCACCTTGCGTGACAAAACCACCGGGGAAGTCATACGCACCATCCACAATGCACCGTTCCACAATGCGGCAGCGGCTAAAGTAAAAGGCACACCCAACCTGAAAGCGGTATTCATGTGGCCGCGTGGCCATGCCAAGTCCACACACATGGACATTTTTGTTCCGCTGTGGCTGATGTTCCAGCCCAAACGTCTCATCAACTTCATGGTGGTGGTCGGCAAAAGTGAGGACTCAGCCACACGTCTGCTGGGAGATATTCAGGCAGAACTGGAACATAACCAGCGCATCATTGCCGACTTCGGCAAGCAGCAGGGGAATGCCTCCTGGCAGGATGGGGAGTTCAAGGCGGCCAACGGGGTGAAATTCCTGGCTTGCGGACGCGGACAGTCTCCACGTGGTTTGCGAGACCGGGAAGCACGTCCGGACTACATCGTCATCGATGACTTGGATGACGACGAACTGTGCCGCAATGAGAAACGGGTGCATGACATTACAGACTGGGTGAAAGAAGCCCTTTTTGGTGCACTGGATGTGGGCCGGGGGCGTTTTATCATGGTCGGGAACCTCATTTCTAAAAACTCGGTGCTGGCCAATCTCACCAAGACAAAAGGGGTACATGTATCCGTCATCAAGGCAATAGACAAGAACGGAGAACCGGTATGGCGCGAAAAATGGACGAAAGAAGAGGCGCAGGAATACAGGGATTTCGTAGGCTACCGGGCATGGGAAAAGGAGATGATGCACAACCCCATCGTGGACGGAACTATTTTTCGGGCAGACTGGATTCGTTACAAGAAACTGCCCAGGCTATCCAAGTATGAAATGCTGGTCTGCTATACCGACCCCTCTTTCAAATCGACCACTTCCAACGACTACAAGGCTTGCCGCCTTTGGGGCAAGATTGGGAAGGAACTGCACCTTATAGACTGTTACGTCCGGCAGGATACCGTTTCAGGAATGGTACGGTGGCTTTACGACCTCTACGAGCGTACACGTGATACGGCAGCCGTCCAGTTCTTTATGGAAGCGAACTTCATGCAGGATGTCATTCTGGATGAGTTTGAGGCAGAAGGGAATCTGCGTGGATACCAACTGCCCATCATGCCGGACAAACGAAAGAAACCGGACAAGCTCCAGCGCATCGAAGCGGTGTCACCATTATGGGAACGCGGTTTCGTATTCTACAATGAGAAGTTGAAAGAATCGCCGGATATGCAGACCGGAATCGAACAGACCTTGGCACTGGAGCGTGGCAGCCGTATTCACGATGATGCACCGGATGCCGACGAGGGAGCCATCTGGATGCTGCAGCGCAATTCAAGGCAGGAGAGTTTTCAACCGGTGTTCGGTAAAAGGCCGACCGCCAAAAATATATGGTAACATGATACAGCTGATTAAAAGAATGATTTTTGCATGGCGCTATAAACGTGCCGTTGCCCGTGCTTGCAAGTACGCCAAGCTCTACGGAAGAAAGTACTACGTCCTGTATATGGGTGGCAAACTGAAAGTTGTCCCCAAAAGGAACATCTGTGAACTGATTCACCGCCACCGTTTCCGCAAGGGAACCACTATCCGGGATATAGAAAAAATGGCATTGTTCATCACTAAATGAAAGTAAAGTCATGTTCATTACAGAAGAAGATTACAAAGTTGTCATCGGCGACAACGCATTAAAGGTTATCTCGCAGGTAAGCCCGGAAAACCGTACCAATGCAGAAGCGGAAGCCCGGGAAGAAATTGCCGGTTATCTACGGCCGAAATACGACTGTACGGCCATTTTCTCTGCACAGGATGAACATCGGAACCGCCTCATTGTCATGTACACCTGCGACATTTCACTTTACCACATGAGTGCAGCCATGCCGCAAAAGATGGGAAGCGAGATACGCAAGGAACGGTATGAACGGGCCATCAAGTGGCTTGAAGGCGTACAGGCCGGAAAAATTGTCCCTGATTTGCCTTTGGCTGTCGGAGAAGATGGGCTTCCGTCCGGAAATTCATTTGTTTACAGCTGTCAGAAGCAGCTTCATCATAACTGGTAGGATTATGGATATTAAAGACTTTTTCAGCGGTATGTTTTCCAATAAACCGAAAAACGTACTGCAAACGCCATACGGCAATTTTAATCTGGCCAAGGGGAAAGACATCAAGCGGGTGCAGAAAATGGTCATCGACCTGCAACGCACCACCGATGCACTCACCCGGAAGGACATCAAGAACTGGCGCGATGCCTGGCAGTATGCCATCAATGTGGACAGTCCCAGCCGCCAGCGCCTGTACGACATCTACCGGGACGCGGAAATAGACCTTCACCTCTCCGGGTGTGTGGAGCAGCGCAGAGGTTTTGTCATGGCACGTTCTTTCAAAATCGTGGATATGAAAGGGGATGAGAACGAGGAAGCGGTTCACTTCTTTGACCAGTCCTGGTTCAAGCAGCTCATGCGCTATGCACTTGATTCAATCTACTGGGGACATTCGCTCATCGAATTGGGCGACCTTTGCACTGACGGCGACGGCTGCATCTGTTATTCGGATGTGAAGCTTATTCCGCGCAAACATGTCATTCCTGAGTATGGGCGTGTCATTACCGACCTCGGGCAGGACTGGACTACAGGTATAGACTACCGCCAGCCTCCTTTTTCCGACTGGCTCATTGAGGCAGGTAGGCCCGACGACCTCGGGCTGTATCTCAAGGCTGCTTCACAGACTATTCCCAAAAAGAACATGCTGGCCTTTTGGGACACCTTCGGGGAAATATTCGGAATGCCCATGCGTATAGCACGCACCACTTCGCGCGATCAGAAAGAGATTGACCGTCTCGACAAGATGTTGCGTGAAGCCGGAACCGCCCTCTCCATGGTGGCAGGAATGGAAACCGAAATCGAATTTGTGGAAAGCGGCAAGGGGGACGCATTCAATGTCTATGACAAGCGTATCGATCGGGCCAACTCCGAACTGTCAAAGCTTATCATCGGGCAGACGATGACCATCGAGGACGGAAGCAGCCTATCACAGTCGGAAACGCACCTTGAAGTGTTCCAGAACCTCGTGGAAAGCGACTGTGATATGCTTCGGGATATAGTGAACAACCAGCTCATTCCGCGCATGGTGCGCCACGGGTTCCCTGTTAAAGGGCTGCGCTTCGATTGGGACTACTCCATTGACTACACGCCCGAACAGCAGAAAGCTTACGAGGAAATGGTACTGCAACACTACAAGGTAAAGCCTCAGTACTTTGAGGAAAAATACGGTATCCCGTGCGAGGAGAAGGAACCGAAAGAAGAGCCGGACCCGACAGAACCGAAAAAAAAGAAAGACGGCAAACCGGCTGAAACGCTGTCCCGTTTTTTCGACTGAGCCCCGATGATTATTCGGGGCTGCACCAGCGGTATGCCCACCTGTTGGGCAAACAGAAACTATGCCTCTCCATGGAGGACGAGGCAAAACTCATGCGCGACAAGCTCACGGAACGCTTTGACCGCATGATGAAGGTGCTGTTCCGGCAAGAAGGGGCAAACCTTGAAATAGGTATCCTGGCATCCGAAGAAGCGCAGGATTTTATAGAAGCTCATTCTTCTGTCTTGAACGGTTCATTCCGAAAGGTGGAAATGTCCGAGACCATGCGCAAGCGGCTGGAGCGTTCCAACTATGTATTCTCCGGCTTGAAGACCTTCCATGAACTGAATGAAGCCTTTCCCTCCCTGTTGGATGAAAACGGCAATAGAAAGACGTTCGAACGCTTTTTGAATGATGTCCGGAAGATCGACGAAACATACAATTCAAACTATCTACGGGCTGAATTCACCTTTGTACAGGCTTCGGCTGAAATGGCAGCCAAATGGGAACGGTTCATGCAGGACGGCGACCGCTATTATCTACAGTACCGCACGGCCGGGGATGCAAAGGTACGTCCCACCCATGCAGAAATGGCCGGCATCACACTCCCGGCTTCAGACCCGTTCTGGGCAGAATTCTATCCTCCTAACGGATGGGGCTGCCGCTGTTCCGTGGTCCAGGTACGCAAATCCAAGTATCCGCCTACAGACCACGAAGAGGCCATGGCAAGGGGGAAATCAGCTTTGGAAGTTGACAAAAAGGGAATGTTCCGGTTCAATGCAGGCATGGAACAAAAGACGATGCCCGACTATAATCCATACACCATCAAGCGCTGTAAGGATTGCGATATGAACAACGGAAATATGAAACTGGTCTTCGTTCCGGAAAATGAATTGTGCGCCGCATGCAAACTGGTAAGAACATTGGCCAATGCAGATGCCAAACAGATAAAGAAGCAAGCCAAGCCATTGCAGGGAACAGTTATCACGAATAATGAATTCCCATTCCCGGTAAACATATCAAAACGCACGCTTCAAGAATGGACCAACCAGCCATACAAGTTCTACCATGAAAAGAACCTCATGCTTCTGGATATAAAGAATGTATTTGCCAAAGCCAAATACCTGGGAACAGCAGATAACCACAAAGGTATTCCACACCTCATACAATCGCACATTTTCGAGATAGAAGTAAGAGGTGAAAAAGCACTGATAATAGTTCGGGAATACGACTGGCACGAATACACGCTGCACAGTCTTTCAGAAGGAGGTGAATTATACAAACATATAAAAAAGAAAGAATAGCGAAAGACGCAAGCTCCGGGAACTACAATCCCGTTCTGAACATCTAACGCTATTCCTCACTGCAAATATACAAAACAATTTTTAAAAACAACCCGTTATGAACAAAATTATCGAATTTCTCAAACAAAGCAACCGCTACAAACACCTTATTGGCGGTTTGTTGGTAGGCATTTTGGCCTTCACCCCGTGGACAGCGCTCTATGCTGCAGCTGTCGCAGCCTCCTGTCTGGAACTGAAAGACAAACTGAAAGGCGGACTTTGGGACTGGATAGACTGGTCTCTTACCGTCATAGGCGGCATATTGTCGGCCCTATTTTGGTGGATAGTGTAATGCTTTAGCTCATTTTGCCTGTTAAATCAGTAACTTTGTACCCGGTGGAGCTTCCCGATAGTCCGTGTGGTCTATCGCGGGTACAACAATGCGAACGCGAATGGCGGTGTGTCGAATGCGAATGCGAATAACGATGCTTCGAATACGAATGCGAATATCGGCTCGCGTCTGGAAATCTAATTAATCGGCGTACAGCACCGGGGACGTGTCCCCGAAGCGGTGCCGAGGGAAGCAAGCCACAGCAACAGCACCCATTAGGGTGGAAAGCTGAAAAATCACGCGTCGGGTGGAGTTTGGTAGGCTGTTATCAGTTCGAAGAAGTCAGACCCGGGGAAAGGAAGGCCCTCATCTTCCATGTTTATTAACCAATAGCTTATGCGCAGGGAAGGATATATTATCGAGGAAATCATCGAATACTCCAATATGTCGGAGGCATTCGATTCGGTACTTCGCGGAACCGGTCGTAAGAGGTCAAGGCAGGGACGATTCCTGCTTGCCCATAGGGAGAAGATTATCGCCGAACTGACGGCTTCCATTGCGGACGGTTCATTCCGGCTGGGCGGCTACCATGAGAGGGAAATTGAAGAATACGGTAAAAAACGTATTTTGCAGATCCTGTCCATGAAAGACCGCATCGCTGTGTTTGCCATCATGAATGTGGTGGACCGCCACCTGCAAAAACGTTATATCCGGACAACCGGTGCAAGCATCAAAAGGCGCGGTACTCATGATCTGATGAACTGCATACGTACCGATTTGCAAAAAGACCCGGAAGGCACACTTTACGCATACAAGTTTGACATCCGTAGGTTTTACGACAATGCGCGGCAGGACTTTGTTATGTGGTGCTTCCGGAGGGTGTTCAAGGACGAAAGGCTGTTGGTGCTACTGGAGCGGTTTGTTAAGCTGCTGCCGGAAGGTATAAGCTTCGGACTGCGCAGTTCACAAGGGGCAGGAAATCTGCTTCTGTCTGTATTTTTAGACCACTATCTGAAGGATAAGTACGGGGTTCGTTATTACTATCGCTATTGCGATGACGGACTGGTACTCGGTAAAACGAAAGCGGAATTGTGGAAGATTCGTGATGTTATTCACAGGCAAATGGGAAAAATAGACTTGGAAATAAAGCCGAATGAACGGGTATTCCCTGTAGAAGAAGGCATTGATTTCCTTGGCTATGTTATCCGTCCCGACTATGTAAGATTGCGGAAACGTATCAAGCAGAAGTTTGCCCGGAAGATGCACGAGGTAAAATCGAGAAAAAGACGGCGAGAACTGATTGCCAGTTTCTACGGCATGACGAAGCACGCCGACTGTAATAAGTTGTTTAAAAAATTAACAGGCAAAGAAATGAGAAGTTTTAAAGACTTGAATGTCGCTTACAAGCCGGAGGACGGCAAGAAGCGATTTCCCGGTGTGGTGGTAAGCATCCGGGAACTGGTAAACTTACCGATTGTAGTGAAGGACTTTGAGACCGGTATCAAGACCGAGCAGGGAGAAGACCGCTGTATTGTGGCCATCGAAGTGAACGGCGAAGCAAAGAAGTTCTTCACCAACAGCGAGGAAATGAAGAATATTCTCGCACAAGTAAAGGAAATGCCGGATGGTTTCCCGTTTGAAACGACCATCAAGACAGAGACATTCGGCAAAGGTAGAACCAAATACGTGTTTACATGAGAAGAGTTGAAGGAAGTGCCGGTGTATCGCTGATGGAATGCACGAACCCGGTTAAAGACAAATGGCGCATCCGCTGGGATGTGCAGGAAAAAGAGAACGGCTCTGCCTCCTACATGGAAGAGGAGTTCGGACACAAGCCTACTGATGAGGAAATCCGCACATTGGTTATGTCATGGTATAACAGCCAGACTGATGCAGCTATCCTATCCGGATTCGCCTATAATGGCGCCCCTGTATGGCTTTCTACGGAGAACCAATACAACTATAAGGCAGCATACGATTTGGCCGTTCAGACGGGCGGAGAGACCCTTCCGGTTACATTCAAATTCGGTTCGGATGAACAGCCCGAATACCATACCTTTGAAAAGTTGGATAATCTGAAGGACTTCTACATTCAAGCGGTCAGACACATCCAAAACACACTGGCTGAAGGATGGAAAAGGAAAGATGTATTCAACTTGGATTTATATCGGATTGAATGATTGACAATCCCTTCGGGGGAAGGATAAAAAAAAGCCCCCGGCCTGTTAAATAGTCGTCTCACTTACCATTTAAACATAAAGCACCTCTTACCGGCACGACCGGGGGCAGATACCCTCGTTCGCCAGTAAGAGGCTTTTTTATGTAAGCGCTATTCTGCGCAATGATAAGTGAGACAATGCAAATGTACGAAATTTAACTGGATATGAAAGTAATTGAGATACTAAAATTGAACAGAGAGCTTTTAAAAACGTGCCATTACATGGGCATACGACCCGATGACGTGCAATATATAGAACTATATAATGAATATAACAAGTTGCAGACCAATGGTGAAAAAGTGTCTTATATCGTAGCTACGCTTTCCCTACGATATGGCATCAGTGAGCGAAAGGTGTATGACCTGATCAAGCGTTTTAAAACCGACTGCAATTTGTGTGCAGTGTAATCAGGACTTCCTCCCACTAAAGGCAAACTCCCCTACCCTACCTTTGTATCGCAATAAATAACATTCATATCATGGACAAGTATTATCAAATCTTAGGCAAGGTGCTTTCGTCCGGAAAGATGCAAAGCAATAAAAAAGGGAATATCCGCTACCTACTGAATGAACAGCTGACGCTGCTCCCTGCCGACCTTCTTGATATATTCGAGGGGCATACCATAGCGCGGAAGAAGTTAAAAAACGAGTTACAACTGTTTATGAGGGGCGAACGAAACGTGGAAAAATACAGGGAGGCCGGAATCAACTGGTGGGACTACTGCGGCTCTATCCTTGTGAACAGCTACCCAACCTATTTTGAAAAACTGCCGCCACTCATCGAACGCATAAACAGGGAAAAAAGGAACAGCAAAAACTATATATTGTTTCTCGGATCTACAGGAACAGAAAGCAACCAGGCTCCATGCCTTAGTCTTGTTCAGTTCCAGATAGAGCAAGGAGAACTGGTCATGACCGCCTATCAGCGAAGCAGCGATGCGAATTTAGGACTGCCGGCAGATATTTATCATTTGTATCTAATATCAAGACAGATTGAGTTGCCACTAAAATCCATCACCCTGAATCTGGGGAATGTGCATATTTACGAAAACAACATCGACAAAACAGAACAGCTGCTTGCCGGCAATGAAAATGTAAAATTTGAATTGAACGTATGAGAAAGATGTATCTGTCAGCCCCTCTCCCATTTGTCGGGCAAAAGCGTATGTTAGCCAAGGAATTCATGAAAGTGCTGGAGCAATATCCGGATGGAACATTGTTTGTTGACCTGTTCGGTGGCTCCGGATTGTTGTCTCACATTACCAAATCCCTCAAGCCCCACTCTACTGTTATCTATAATGACTTTGATAACTACCGCTTCCGCATGAAGCACATTCCGCAAACGAATCAGCTGCTTGCTGACATTCGCGAAATGGTAGGGAATTCCGTACCACGTCATAAAATCATTAAAGGAGAACTGCGTGAACGAATATTCAGCCGCATCGAGCAGGAAGAGAATAGCACCGGATATGTGGATTTCATTACCCTCTCCTCCTCTATCTTGTTTTCCATGAAATACAAACTGTCTGTTCAGGATATGCGGAAGGAAGCTTTATACAACAATATACGCAAGACCGGCTACCCGGAATGTACGGACTATCTCGAAGGGCTGGAAATCGTATCTTGCGATTACAAGGAAGTATTCAACCGGTATAAAGATATTCCTGGAGTAGTATTTCTTGTTGATCCGCCCTATCTGTCCACTGACGTAGGGACCTATAACATGTACTGGAATATGGCAGACTATCTGGATGTGCTGAATGTACTGAAGGGGCATTCATACGTATATTTCACATCCAACAAATCTTCAATTCTGGAGCTGTGCGAATGGATAGGTAAAAATAGGGATTTAGGTAATCCTTTTGAAAACTGCACAAAGGTGGAATTCAATGCTCACATGAATTACAACTCTTCTTACACAGATATGATGCTTTACAAGAAAGAGGCTGCCTGATTGCGTTTACTTTGCCTGTATTGAACAAAAAAGCCGCAGACGGTAATTTGTACGTCCGCGGCTTTTTCTGTCTAATAAAGACGGCTATTGCAGCCGCTTGATGGCCACACACTGATATACCTCGATACTTTCCACAATATCCTCATGGTTGTGATTGGTATCACTCTCCACCAGATCCAGCTCCAAAAAGGTCTCCCCGCTCAATCCGGCAAGCTGTGCATGAAGCAGTCCGGACAGGTCAAACACCTTCAGCGCATCCTCCTGCAGCTCGCTGCCCTCAGCACTCGAACCTTCCCAGTCCGTCACGATGTGCAGTTTAATCAAAGGTTCTGCCCGGTATTCCACACCGGGAACAATCGCATTCCACTGTATAGGGCAGAATTCCACAAAGACAGCCGGACGCTCCCAGTTTTCTTCCTGTTCGATGAATTCCACATTATGGTTCCACAAGTCTATGTGCTTGATAAGGTCAATGGCCTTCAGCTCCCGGCAAAGCATCCGGTAAAGTTCTTTTCTCATTTTCTTATGATATTATATTCAATGGTAAAATACTCTGTTAGGTTCTCTTCTACAATCTCACGGACGGCTTTTTCCACTTCAGGCGATGTTCCGAGGAAACGGCGTCGGGGAATCCTGATGGTGCTTCCTGCTTTCTTTAAAGCCATGAACATCCAAAAATCGGCTTCTGTATCAAGCCGGACATTTCGTTTGTCTTTTCGAAGTTTGCCGTCTTTTCTTCTACCGAACGCTCCGGTTGCCTCATAATACTTATGCCAGAAGAAACGCTTCATCCGCTTGGTCACCACTATTTCACCGCCATCATTATGAATGGCCGCATAGGGCAGAGAGGTAAAGAAGGTAATGCTGTTTTCCGTTGTCCGACTTCCGATACTTTTCCGAAGCGCCCCGGTATCTGTTAGTATGGCTCTACCTTCATTCCGGATGGGGCTTTTCCGTCGCTGCCATTTCTCACTGAAAAAAGCCTGCCGTTCAAAGTTCTTGTCAAACTCATCACTCATTTCCACCTGAATGTCTTTCAGTATCCGGGCCACTACTTTTTTTACGTTTTCATTCATTCCCAGTCAAAGTTAAATTTCAATTGTACCGTATCGTCCGGCAAATCATTTTTAGGGTCTGCGGACGCTTTAAGCATATTGTAGAATGTACGCTCACTAATAGCATACACAGGATATATGTACCGCCGCCATATTTCACGGTTCGGTACACCGTGACTGGCATAATGGTCATATATCCTGTTTACTTCTACTACACGCTTCTGATAACTGACTCCGTGCCGCTTTCCCATATAGGTTTAATCGTTCATAGACGGTTCTACTTTAGGTTTATAGGGACGGATGTCAAGCGTCATTTTTGCGCTTACCGTTACCCGGCCACTTCCTTCACACTGTCTGCAGACTTCCTCAACGGTTTCGCTTCGCTTCTTTCCAAAGATCCGAGAGGGATATTCTACAACTTTCTTTACTTTACCTGTACCGTAGCAAGCACGGCACAGGGCTACTTTCGGAGATTTCTCCACTTCTTGTATCATAGTTCTATTATTTATGATTCTGTCATTCCCAGAGGGATAGGTTTCCACATTCCGTTTTCGTTTTTGATTTCAGCACGGATAAACTGTTTGCTCACTTCCGGCTGGTAGGCTTCCTCAATGATACGCACACCTTCAATGAAACGGTCATCTCCGGTTTCCATGGCCACTTTGCGAAGCTGCACGATGCGTGAAGCCTTCAGCGTTCCCTTGGCATCACGGGCCAACAGACGAAGCACCATGCTCACCAGTGCCTTGGTCTTTTCATCTTTGGCCAGACCTTCGATGTATTCCTTCACAATGGCTATACCGTCTTCCACCGTGTCACGGTAACCGTCGGTCACATACACACCCAGCGTGATTCGTTTGTCGCCTTCACTGTTAGTAAAGGTATGGCTGCGCTGGTCATCCTTCACCTTGGTCTTGAAAAGGTCTGCCTTCATTTCCAGAATGGTTTTGAAGTTGTCCATCACAGTCTGCTTGCTTGCCTTGATCTGCTCACTGATGCCCAGCAGTACCGGAATGGAGTTTGCTATCTCCTCATCCACCATCTGTTTGTACATTTCGCGGTCATTCTTGGCTTTTTCCTCTGCCGCTTTCTTTGCTTTTTCTCTCTGGAAGGCTTCAAATTCCGCCTTTTCCTCTGCCGTCATTACCACGGTCGTTTGTTTCATTTCTTCCATGATTCTTGTTTTTTGGGGTTATTGGTTTTCATAATCCTGCATTTCAGGTTCGTCTTCCATCAGCATAGCCTCTCCGTTGGCGTATGCCCAGTCAGCCAATTCACTATAAAACTCGGCTGCATCTTGCTTCTCCATATCAGAGGCAAGCAGGTTGATTTCCTTTTTCAGATTCTCTAAAATCTTTGTGTTTCTATTTTCCATATCCTATCAGTTTGCCGGAGCATCAGGGTCAATCTGAATGAGTGATACCATGCTCACGGGGTTAATCGTTTGCTTTTCTTTCCTGGGCTTCAAGCCGCCTTTCCGTTGTATGGACCGAAGCTTTACCGCCAGTTCATCCAGTTCGTCCACCGTAATCTGTCTGAACGCTTTGCCGACTATTCGGGGATTACTGCAGAAGTCATTGATTCGTGCCCAGTCGGATGTATCTATGCCCAGCTTCTGCATCAGGTTCAGACAGAGACTCCGTTTCCGCCGCAGCTCCTCACGCAGCTTCTGTCGCCATTCGTCTTGTCCGCTCAGCTTCTCCAGAGCCGTACAGCAGGCTTCATACTCCTTGGCTGTCATTTCCTTCAGACTGTCCGTCCGGTTCCACGTGTACTGCAGCACAATGCTTTTCTTGAATTCTTCCCGGTCTCCTGTACAGGGAAGCTTGTTGAACAATGTGTAGAACCGGGCGAAATTGGTTACTTCCTGTGCCATGTCATTTACCATTAAGAATCATTTCACATTCCGTTGATTTGGTACTGACACGATAAATTATCTTATCCGGCTTCACTGATTTACCTTTGTATTCAGCCTCAATTTGCTTAGCAAATATCTTTTTGAACTCATCACCCATTTTAGAAAGTATTTCTTTATTGTACTCCCCGCAAAAACCTATGCGTGAGGATTGGATTTCACGAATTGTTCCTCTATATACCGTAGCGGTCAACTTCATCACCACAACACCGGTTTCCATTTTTATTTTTCCCATATCGACTAATTTTATTCAAACAACACTTTAATGCCACACGAACTGGCCACGTCAAGTTCCAGTTTGGCTCCCTTGCTCAGTTCCCAGTCCTTCAGCATATAGATATAGTCACAAGCCAGCAACAGGGCAATGTCGGCCCGCATGTGGGCTCTCCAATGAGCTTCATCCGGCAATCCGTTCCTGAAAGGGTTTACAGGGTCATAGCCTTGTGCCTTCAGTTCCTCCTCGGCACGGCTGAAGGCTTCCTTGCGCTCATCCATGTCATAATGCGCGATAGCTCCGCTGATGTACACCTTCCCGGCACCGGTCGCCTCACCGCGCTGATAAGCCTTGTGCCGTTCCCACCGTTCCGGAACGACCACACTGTAGTTGCACGATTGGCAGCAGCAGCCTTCTTCTTTCACCGGGAACGGATTGTATCCGTAGCCCTCATACTCTTTGCCGCAGATGCAGCACACTTTCTTTTCTTCTTTCTTTTCCATCACTTCAAATCTTTTTAATGTTTACTTTACAACTTGGATTCCATATCAGCACATTACGTGCAAACAAGACATCACCCGTTTCTATTACGACATGACCGGGCATTTTCGCTCTTCTCACTTTTAAGTCGCTTTGGATGTTTCGCTCCAGCCAGTCATCCAATACGGACCGGCTGGAATTTCCGTCCAGCAGTATCTGGAACACTTCAGTTCCGGTGTAGCTTTCAAAAGCCTTCTCGTTATTATCCATAATCATTTTGGTAAATTATTACTTGTTTGAATGATTCCGTCTTCCCATACCACATAATAGCTTCCCGGGTCTCCAATGGCGCGTCCTTGACAATAAGCTTTATAACCGACCACCCGAATCTTCATATCACAGATATATTTCAATCTTACTGCACCGCCACCCATCGGCTGGCTTTTCTTTTCCTGGCTGATCCAGATGAAACATTTCTTCGGAAAGGTTTCCATCAGTTCCACAGCCTGCGGATAATCCCATCCGGCCACCTGAAAGGAATCGATGATGATAAACTTCGGGCTTTTCGGTTTTTTCAGTCTGGCAATCACTTCCTCCAGACTGCCTTCTGTCACCACACGAAATTTACCCTGCACCTCATTCATCTTCAGATAACCCATACGCCGTTGGAAGCTTTGGTTGATTTTCTCTTCGTAACTCATGTACAGCACCGTCCCATAGTTGCACAGTTCCTTTCCAAGTTGCATCACAAAGCTGCTTTTCCCACTGGCACTGGCACCGCTGATGAACCACGAAGCGTTCTCTGCCGGGAACCCGAAAGGTTTGCTCCATTTCTCATCCCACGGCAGAGTAACCCATTTCTTGGCGGCTATTTCCTTCGGACTGTACGCACGCTTCATTATTCCGCTGTCATTTTAAGTTTCTCAATCTCGGTATAGACTCTTCTCAAACCACCGCATGTCTTCCGTACAATCTGGGCTATATCAGCCCCCGCAGGAGCATTTACCTTGGCTACAATACGTGCCTGGTTGTTCAAGAACTGTTCGCGCTCCTTTCCATCATCCGGAGTCACCTTGCTGTACCGGTCACCATAACGGCTCAACATTTCGGTATAGCCCACCTTCTTACATTCTATGGACCGGTTGATTTTCTCTTTCAATCCGTCTGCCCCCATCATATACCAGGCGCAGCAGCGCTCAGTGGCATTCCATAAGGCCTTCAGTTCCAGGAAAGCTTCATACTGCAGGTCGCCTGCTTCATCGAGGATGATAAGCGGGGTTTCCATCGAACGGAGGTAATATACCAGGTCTTCATACACATCAGAATACTTCCCCTTGCTGTCCACACCAAACTCTGCAGCAATCTTGCGTACCAACTTCAATTTTGTCTTTACCTGCGAGCAGTCGATATAAACGGCATTCTTGTGGCTTTGCACATAATAACGTGCCGTGAAAGTCTTGCCGATATTGGGCATGTCGCACAAGATGCCCGACAGACTGGACTGCTGTGAGAACTCCAGCTGGGCAGTTATATATTCAAAGGTCGGGGTCTTGGCTGCTTTCCATTCCATTTCACCACGGAGGTTCACCCCTAATTTGCGGGCAATGCTTATCCAGTTGGCATCGCTCAGGGCTTTGTCTGTCTGTCCGTTCTTGATTGCACTGTACACAGATGTACTGATGGCTAAAGAGGCAGCATGCTTGGCATCACTGGGATAGTTCGCACGGTTGGCGGCTATCGCTGCTAAAATCTTCTGTTTTTGCGCTTCTGTAATCATAATTCTAACGCTGTTTTAATGTTGTTCTAATTCTATTCTTACATGTCACTGATGGCCCTCATTGCCTCGCTTATTCCGGAGTGCCATTCATAATCTGATTCCGGATCTGCCGACAATTCGGCTGGCAAATCATCGGATAGTTCCACCGGGGGAAGTTCCAGTTCCTCTTCCGGGTCATCCGTTGGCTGATCCGGTGTACCGGTTCCCACCTTTCCGATGGCGTGGTCATTGAGGTATTTGCTGAAATGACTCAGAACTTTGTTTTGCTCTGTATAGGCTACCCGGTCTTCTTCGGTCTGTTCTGCCATCACCCGGTTGTAAGTCACTACCGGACGAACCTTGTCAAGGTAGCGGTCGTTCTGGTACAGGAAGACATCCGTAGGCTTGCCCTCTTCATCCGGCAGATAGTAAGCCGTCACCTTGCGGTTGTTTGGTTCCAGCTGCTCCAGCACTTCCGGACCGCTCAGCCACCAGTCCGCATTTGCCACACGTACTGTGGAATTTCTACGAATACTGGTATCTACCTTTTCTCCGATATATCTGCTCAAGGTCAGTTTATCAAGCGGTCGAAGGGTCGGATTGATTTTGGCTACGAGCACATCCCAACGGGTCATTCCGGGATATTTCTTTTGATTGGGGTGAAGCGTATTGTTCCATTCTTCACAATCGCGCCGGTCGTCCGCCACAAGCTCTTCAAACGTATAATACTTTCTGTCTTCCCAGGTGTGGTTGCTGCTGTCGCTCACTTTCTTCTGATCCACCCGCCGTGCACCCTTACCATACCAACGGCCAATGCCTTCATGGTTCTTATGTGCTATGGTTGTCTTGAACGCACCGTTCAGAGCTTCAGCATATTTCTCCTGTGAGTTCTGTGGAGCACAGAAATGCACAAACTTAAATACCTCGCCTGCCTTCAGAAATCCTTCTTTATACTTGCTCATCAAGTGCTGCTCCACCTCAATACCGGCTGGAATACCCCATCCGTTACGTTCGATGAGCCGGAACATATCACGGAAACAGTCCACTACCAAGGCATCATCCTTATCCCGTCCGTAGGCCAGCCCGATACGGCACTGGCTCACCACATCATAGGCATAATAGGCATGCACATACTCGCCGCCTTTCATCCGACGCGGCAAATCCACGTCATCCATCGTAATTTGTGACAAAGAGAACTCACCACCATGGCGGTGCATGTGCGGCATTTGCTCATGATAGAACTCCATACGCCCACGCAAGGCTTTCTCTATCAGCAGCTGGTTTGCCGGGTTGTTCAGAATGTTCCGGATAGTGCTTTCGCTCAGTTCTTTCGGCTCCCCGTTCTTGTCCGTAAAGTTTTCCGGGTTGAATATCTCTCCTGTTTCCAGATCCCATACTTCCAGCTCACCGCATACAAACGACAGATACATTTCATGTACATCGCTGCCGTATGGTTGGTTGGGAAGTACTTTCAAACTCATCACCAAGCGTTCGTCCATGTGAGTTACCTTCCGCTTGTTCTGGTTGCCGAATTTTCCGGTTATCAAACATTCGTAACCATACTGCTTGTATTCGTTCACTTTCTTGCGGAAGCGTAGGGTACTGGCAGGAAGGTCATGACCAAAGTCTTCGCGCAGGGTCTCGATGGTAGTGGCCATCATGTCCCAGTTATATTTTTCACCCATCAGTTTGCGGTAATCATTGCTTCTGTTATAAAGCTTGATACAAGTATTCAGAACTGAAGCATTCACCGCATATTTCCGGGCAAGTTCGTCTGTAGCTCTGTTGCTGGAAGAATGGGAGGCCCAATCCAAGAAATAAGCTACTGCAGCCTGATCCAACACATAGTTTGACAGTATCCAGTGGCGAAGTGCCTGCTCTGTTCCTCCGGGGTTGTCTTCCTTTACCCGCTCCAGGCACTCGGTAGGCAGACTATTGAGGGCGACCAACGCGCAATTTCCAGCAGCACCTCCACCACGGCGCACCACCTTGATACGACCACGGTTCACCCAGTTCCTATAACAGGATTCGGTGATATAGCCGCCATCGATGAGCTCTCGTGCAGAAATACACTGTATGTTACCGTAATACACCAACATAGTCACCTCCTATCTCAATGCAGATGCAAACGCTTTTATGTGGTCAATTTCCGAAACCATTACATGCTCGTAAGTCTTCACTGTTTCTCCTTTGAATATTACCTGGCCGCTACCATCCTTGCGGTCAAACTCTATAAGAGCACCATTGGGACAATATAGGCGGGATACTTTGTCATAGTCGTGAAAAACCTCCACCTCCGGAATAACAACCATCACAATACCGCCACGGTCCATGGCCAACTTACGGATCTTTGCAGAAAGTTCGGAGTTACCACGACGGTCATCAAACCGGATAGCGTTATAAACAGTCTTCTCTGTCACGTTGAGGGCCTTTGCGATAAAGTCGCGGTCAGCTTTCGTAATGTGAATGTACCTCTTGTTCATATCTCACTTATTTTAATGATTAATATTGGAGGGAGTCCGGGGAATCGAACCCCGGCGCAAGAACCATGCACTCCCGTGTGTCTTTCCACACCGTCACCCGTCTCTTAACGCCTTCCGGGTCGTCACGCTGGGTTATCCTGAGTATCTTTATCTTCTTGTTTCTTCTGTTCGTGCCACCTTAGTGTCTGAAACGTATCATAGTTCATCACGAGTAAAGATGTATATGATTCATCTCGGAACCTTTCATTCTTGTTAGGTACTGCATCCTTGATTTCATTAAGAACATCACCAACCGCACTGAGGAGTTTTTCCAATGTTTCCGGTTTTACCTTTTTCAATAATGTCTCTTTCATAATCTTATACTTAAAAATCGCTAATCACACGCCTTTTTTGTATCTTTGGCGCGGTGTTCTTTTTTGAACACGCTGCAAATATACAGAAAATCCTGTAATAACAAAAGATATGAAAGAAAAAAATACAGAAATATCTGCAAGAATAGAAGAAGTTATATTTATCTTGCACACTAATCCAAATAAGTTCGCCAATGCATTAGGGTACAGTAGAGCCCAAACTATCTATGATATAGTAAGCGGAAAGTCTGCTCCAAGCTATGACTTTTTTAAAAGGTTTATAATGTCAGGATATTCTGTATTCATCAACCTTCGATGGTTATTTACTGGGGAAGGGAATCCTATAATTGAAGAAACTTACTATGAATCAGATTTGCCAATTATTAAGGGGGAAATGACAGAAGAGCAAGCACAAGCTAAGTTGAAAGCAGTTAAAGCCGCAAAGAATCAAAACAATATACTTCATGAGGAAACAAATAATAGTACCACTGAATCTTTCTTGTCTATAATAAGAGAGCAGGCAGAAGAAATAGGAAGGCTTAAAGAACAGATTCGCCAAATGACAATCGAAAAGGGAAAACATGTGTCGGATGCACACATTTCCGGTACTGCAAATGTCGGGTAGGCGGATTTACTGTTACCATACACCGGTGATGGGAAACGAAGCGTACCCCCTATCATCCCCCATGATGTCCCCCTCCCAAGCAATCCCCCTCCCCTACCTTCATATATGGGTATAAAAACACTGATATTAGGGCATTTAAAAACTAAAGCGTGAAAAATGATAGGTTTTTAGGGGGGGGCTATCAAATAAAAAACGAGGGGTATTTTTAAAATTATAGTATTTTAGTACGTCTGTATCGCACACCGCCAAAACCATATTTTGAATATCCAGTTCTATAAAAGTGAATATCCACTTTGAACATCCACCTGAATATCCAGCGTCAAAAAAGACCGATTTCAAGCACAAAAAAAGGGAGGTATAACAACCTCCCCACACCGGATCATTCTAAAGCCATTTTTATTGCGTTTTTGCCCGCTTATTATTCGTCTGATACATTTCCACTACGCCCGCAAGAAATGAGCGTAGATTGCTTTATTATAGCCTTTTTGGTGCATATAGTACCGTTCCCGGACAATCCTGCATGCAGCAAATAATTCTTCGTTGCACCCACCTGTTCAGCTGTAAAAACGGTATAAACCGCCGAAATGCTGCTGAAATACCAATCTTTCCGCTTTGTTCCTTCTATTCCGTGCGTCAAATGCACATGTATTACCTTTGCCATAGTTTATAATATTTTGCTACAAATATACCAAATATCTATTATATGGAATAAATTAAGCAATATTATATCAAATAATCAGGTACAAAAAAAGCAGCCGCAGCTGCCATGCACTCCCCCACCCGAATCAACCATGTAAGCCCTATGTAAACCCAATTAAACCTATCTGCAAATCTGTATGCCTAAAAAGCACCTAAATGTAGCTGCAAATTAAACCCACGTAAACGTTTCGTTTTGCAGAGCCATCCACTCATATCTTGCACAACCTTTTGTATATCAATAGCTTTGATGTCTTTTTCTCCCAACCCTCAATATACGTTTCGTTCTGTGCCCCATATTTCCGATGATGCAGATGCCCGAAAAGTAATAGCGTGAACGTCGGTCAAAACGTTTTTCCAAGAATTCGGGGATGGTGAAAATGCCAGACTTGATGTAGAGAGGTAGCAAGAAAATGGCAAAGAATACCATCACTATGATTCCTGTAAGATTGTAGTTGAACACAGCCAGTCCCGTATGATAAGCGTCGCCGGATTGTCCGATTAATGTGGTACTTGAAATACTGGCTGCAAATAATGACAGCCCTACTACCCACCAGGGCATGGAACGCCCTGCGAGAAAATAGGATTGCGAGTCTTGGCTTTTGCCATTCTTTAGTCCCCACCATACGATGAAAACCATATAAGCGAATACGATTATAAGGTCTAAAGTACTGATTGAAAATGTTTCCATGGTTTAATTTTTTTGCATTGCTAAATTTATATTGCAAAAGTAGGGCTGATTTCGGTAACATGCTTATGGTATTTTGTTTGTTGATTATACTTTTTTGAAAATTTGATTCTTTATTTATTGGAATTTATATCTTTGCAACTATAAAATCTATACTGACATGAAAGATATACAGAAAGAAATTACTCCTATTGCTGCTGAAGATTTATTTATTGTCCTTAACCATCCGAATGCCAAGTTTGATTATCCGGTTCATTATCATTCGGATTATGAAATCAACTTGGTAATGGACACATATGGTACTCGTACAGTAGGCGATTCTGAAGAGGAATTTAATACTCTAGACTTGATTATGATAGGGCCTAATATACCTCATGCCTGGAAGGGAGAAGTGGTGGAAGGTAACCATGTGGTTACTATTCAGTTCTCTGATAAACTGCTTAATTTCCCTATTTTAGGAAAACGGTTGTTTTCCTCTATCAAGCAGTTGCTGATTGAATCGCAACACGGCATTAGCTTTTCGGAACAAATACAGTTGCTGATGAAGGATAAGATTCTGAAACTAACAAAAATGCAGGGATTTCATACGGTATTGGAGTTCTTTTCTATTCTTTATGAACTTTCCATCGCTGATCGCCGTATTTTGGTAAGCAATCAATATGATACAAAAGATACAGTACGCACCTCTAAAAGCAGGCGTATAGCTAAAGTATGTGAGTATATTGATAAGAATATAGAAGAACCTATCCGTCTAGGGGATGTGGCGCAGTTAGTAAGCATGTCCGAGTCGGCTTTCAGCCACTTCTTTAAGAAAAAGACTAATTGTACGTTCATTGATTATGTTACCAATCTACGGATAGCTCGTGCTTGTCAGCTGCTATCGGAAACAACTTATACGGTAGCCGAAATTTGTTATACTTGCGGTTTTAACAACCTCTCTAACTTTATACGGATATTTAAGAAAAAGAAGGGTAGTACACCGCAAGAGTATCGCATGTTTCTACAGCAGATGTTGATAAAGTATTAATGATGGAGAATTGGACTGTATGGGAAGGTGAATTGGACAAATATTCTTTGACTTTACTTTAAAGTTAACGACTGCTCAACTACATCTTGTGCATTCGATTTTTAGTGAAGTATACTCCGCATCTCAATTTTCATATACCAACTTATCTCAGGGGTGTTTTTGGATGGTAGTTTCGTTTTTTCCTGCATTTTCCCGGAACTGCCTTGATTATTTTCCCCATACGTCCGACAGCTGTTCCTGCAGGTCTCTGTCTGATTTAGGAACCTGACAATAAGGTAGTTTACCGATTACATTATTCAGCCACTCTCTAGGGGCGGCATCACGTTCCTTACATGAAAGAGCAGATTATAGCCGTATTCTCAGTTGCCTCCCGACTGGTGAATTTTTAGAGAAAACAATGGATAACACTATTTATTTTAACGTGAATTCGAAATAAGAATAAATATAATCTATTGAGGAATAAGAATATAGTAATAAAAGTGTTAAATTTATAGTGACAAATTATAACGTTTAAACGATTACCACTATGTTCTCAGAGTCTACAGTTACAGAGATTTATTGTTTGTCCGATGATTTTTGCAAGAAATTTGTGTTGCAACAGGAAAAACATATGATTAAGGACAAGAAAAAAAGATATCGTAACAAGTCCAACCGCACGAGTGATGCTGAGGTTATGGTTATTCTTATCCTGTTTCATTTAGGTGATTTCGCCGCTTCAAGCATTATTACAAAGGGTATGTATGCAAACATCTCAGACACTTGTTCCTGGATCCGGTTTCCTATAACCGTTTCGTAGAGTTGGAGAAAGAAATACTGCTTCCTCTAACTATCTTCATTAAGAAAGTTCTATTGGGGAACATGTACGGGTATTAATTTTGTCGATTCCATTCCTTTGCGTGTATGTCGTAACTAAAGGATGCTGATTCATAAAACATTTGAAGGACTTGCGGAACGTGGAAAATGCTCTATGGGATGGTTCTTTGGATTTAAGCTGCATTTGATAATTAACGATAAGGGGAAAATTTTCAATTTTATGTTTACTCTCGGGAATGTGGATGGCCGGGAACCGTTAAAGCAGGGTAGGTTTTTGGAGAACATCAAAGGGAAACTCTGTGCAGACAAAGGATATATCGGACAAGGCTTATTCGAGAATCTTTTCCTTAATGGCATACAGCTTGTCACTAAAGAGAAATTCACTGATGAGTATTGTTGACAAGATTCTGCTTAGAAAAAGAACTTTGATTGAAACAGTCAATGACGGGCGTGTAAAATAAGCAGTGTTAGCAAAGTTAGTATTTTATTTTTTTCTTAGCTGACACAGTTTAAATTACGGTCTCGGTCAATGGCGAGTTGAAGAACATTGAACAGATAGAGTACTCCAGACATCGTTCTTTTAACAACTTCATTGCCAATTTCTCAGCTATCGTTGCATACTGTTTCTTTGAAAAGAAATCTGCCATTGATGTCATTTATCAATGATGGGCAACTGGCTATTTTCTAATTTTATTTCGAACTCACGTTAATTAGTGTGATAGCCCTGTGTTCTATATTCTTTTGGGTGGTTACAAAGATACTGCTTGTATTCGGAAAAATAAAGTTTCAGCTTATTGATTTTCTCGTTGGCGACCGTATTGTTTTCGTTATCCAGTTCGGTCAACCGGCAACTGATGTAAGCTTCTTGTTTCTTTACGTTCCACTAGTCCGGATATACTCTCACTCTGGTAGAAAGTTTTATCTGCTTGTTCCTAACGCGGGCCACAAAATAGATATTTGCCGGCTTTTCGGACTTGGGCTTTCTCTGATTGAAATTGTATCCGATCTCATTGCTGAAAAACTGTGCATTCATAAGGCAGTTTTTTTAGTTTGTTCTTTTTTTATGTTCTTTAATCTCGTTCTTTTAAAACACACAGTGACGGATTTGATTAATTTATAGCCCTTTGAGAATATACCAGAACAAAACTTTTCACTTTCGAACAAAATAAATAGATTTTTTTCGTTATTTTTGTATAGCAGTATTATAAATATAAAGAAGGAGGGTATATGCGTATAAAACGGAAAGTCAGTATCTCTTGTCTTGGTGGCCGTTTGGGAATCTGCCTGCTGTTGGCTTTTGTGCCGCAATTGCTTTTTGCGCAGGAAGACAGTGTACGTTTCATTCGTGACAGTATACAGATACAGCCGGAATTCAATGAATCTCTATTCTCTCCTTTTGAGCTTCCTTCTGAAAACTCTGCCCCTTCTTCCATGTTTCATCCGGAGTACTCCTATTCCCTGCCCGATTTTTCACTGAAAGAGTCTCTTCGTCTGCCTTATCAGACCAATCCTTCCCTGCTATTTCGGGGAGATTACAGTACAAGCGGTGTATTAAGACAGTTTCCTCACGGCATGTTATTCGGTTCCGGTGGGCAGACCAGCGTACCGGGTATCGGACGTTTCAACAATGCTTCCCTGGGATATCAGCATGCCTTTAACCAAAGGCTGACGCTCCAGCTTGGCGTAGATGCCATGAAGATAAATATGATTCATTCCACCGGGCAGGCTTTCAGTACTTCGGGAGCTTTGCGGTATCAGGCTTCGGACCGTGTAGCTTTTAAGGTTTTCGGTTCGTATGCCATAGGAAATACTTACGGGATGGATACCCACCGCTACGGTGCCACCATGTCTTTGGATATGTCCGAACGTTTTGGTATGGAAGTTGGAGTACAACGTTATTACGATGCTTATCGCGGTCGTTGGGAGACGGTTCCCGTTGTGATTCCCTATTATAATTTCGACAAGTTTAAATTAAGTCTGGATGTAGGTGGAATTTTGTATGAGATTCTGCGTAACACCGTCTTTGATAATAGAGGGGGCAGTGGCGGAGCGACTATTGCCCCACCACGTTTTCAGATGCCGCCATTGAGATAAGATAAGTATAAATCAGCTTTTTGTAGGGACAATCATCAAACAGTTTACTACTGTTACATAATATTATTGCTAATGTAGAAATACTTTCATGATATTTCGTTTATTTTTTGTTTTGCTGTTCGTTTTTGTGCGGACAGTTGTCCGAAAATGGACATTACTATAAAATAGTTATTCTTTGATAATCAGTGATTTAATTCTTTGGCACGCAGATTGACTATATATAGGCGAAGACGGTTATGAAACAACAACCTCCTCAGAGAAAGAAGTAATAACAATAAAAAATAACGATTATGAAAGCAACAGTATTTTCAAAAGCAGTGGTAATGATGGCAGTGGTAATGGCAAGTGTAATGAACTTTTCTGCAAGTGCGGCAACTCCTGCCGATTATGTGAAAAACGAGGAGATGACCGGCGAACTGATGACCGCCAAGACTATCTTCCGCAATGAGGACGGACACCTTTTCCGTCACCTCCGCTACACTTACACTTATGACAGTGAGAACCGTGTGACGAGCAAGGAAGCTTTCAAGTGGGATAGCGTAAAGGAAGCCTGGGTGCCTTATTTCAAGCTGGATGTTGAATACGCTGACAGTGAAGTTGAGTTGAACTATGCCCGTTGGAACAGTAGAACTAATGGTTACGACAGCTATACGCAAACTACCGTTTACGAACTGAATGACAGCAATGCGGCTTTGATGTTGGCAAGTACCAAATAAAGGATAATATATCAAATACAAAAGAGCCAAGTATCGCGAGGTGACACACCTTTGATACTTGGCTCTTTTTCGTTGAGGAAATGTATTATTGTTTCTCTGTTATCAGTCCGACAGCATAATTCAGCACTGTATCTTCATCCTTCATGAAATCTGCTACGGTTTGGGATACTTGATGATGGGGTGATATGCCTATACCTTCCATGGGGAAACCTTTAGAAGAGACGTCCGGCTGGCGGGTAGGAATACGGAAATAGGTCCGCTGTTTGGTACAGAAAGGACGGGGGCCATTGCCGGTATCCCCTCCAGTGGCTTCGCCGATGAGGGTGACATTTCCGCTTTCCTTCATGTCGAGTGTGAAGCTTTCGGCAGCAGAGAGCGTATAAGTGTCGGTCAGCAGATAGATTTTACCCTTATAGGCGTCGGCTTCGGGTTGTATGATGTAGCTCTTGCTGACGCAGTGTGGTTGTGTTTCGCGGATGAAGTACTTGCAGATATTTACTCCATTCATGCTGTTTCCTCCGCTGTTTCTACGTACGTCTATAATGAGGTATGGTAAATCCTTGACTTTGGGATAGACCGCCTTGAAATCTTCCATGACGGGGTTCATCATGGTTTTGATGGTAAGGTAACCAATGCTGTCTTGTAATATCCTGCTCTCCACAGTTTGTTCTTCGTTATCCGGAAAATAGTCCCTTTGTTTCAAGGGAAGGGTGACGGTCAGAGTATCGCCCCCTCTCAGCAGTGTATAGTTTCTTAGGGTGTCTGCATAACTACGGAACGCATCATAGGCTGTACGGAGCCGTCTGTGGGGGACGGTAGATGCTTCGGTATATTTTTCGTTCTGTTCAATCCATTGTTTATAGGGGAGTCCGTTGATAGCTATAATCCGGTCTTTGTCCTGGAAGCCGTATTCTGTCAGATAGTCACTGGGTTTGTCAACGAACAAGGAATCCTCTATAAAGGCTATGCGCTGATTGGCTGTGTACCTTTTGTAGCAGGTAATGGCGTGGGCGCATTGTAAGGCAGAGATGTATTCCTGCACTATCAGTCCGTAGTCTGTGGTGGTCTGCGCCTGGCGAACGCGGGCGTCACAAGCTTGATACAATGAATCCATATTCAGATGCTTGGCTTGGTATAATGAATAATTCTCCATGACAATCTGGTGTATTTCTTTGAAATCTTCTTCAAACTGCGAGGGGGTTAACGGTAGTTCCGCGATGTAGAAGTTTTCTACATCAATCTGCTTGTCATTATAGAAATAGTTGGCATAAACATACAAACCACACCAAATGGTTGCCAGTACAGCCATTACGATGACTATTACTTTTGAAATTTTTTTCAGAATCTTCATGTTTTATAGAGTTTAGTCGATATTTGCTTTTTCGGCAAAAATAGTAATAATTTTCGTTAATCTTATTTTTCTAACCCCTTATTTGCCAACGATGGTAACATGGAAGTAACTAACTGATCTTCAAGTGCCTTCTTGTACGATATTTAGTAGTTGGCTAACTTTGCAACCGTAAATCAAAACATACTAAGGAGAAGTGATTATGAAGAACTATCAGAAAGTAAATGTGCCCGCAGGCGAGGCACGTGTCGAGTTGCACGATTCATTGAATCTGACTGGTGCAGAAGTATCTATCAGCAATTTGCCGGCTGGTGCAGGAGTACCTTTTGTGCATTCGCACAAGCAAAATGAAGAAATTTATGCCGTCCTCTCCGGACGCGGCACCATGGTGGTTGACGGAGAAATCGTAGAACTGCAGGCGGGTGACTGGCTTCGCGTGGCTCCGGCAGGAGAACGACAATTGTCGGCTGCGGCAGACAGCGCCATCAGTGTGATTTGTATTCAGGTGAAAGCCGGCTCTTTGGAAGGCTTTACGATGACGGACGGTGTGGTGAAGTAAGAGGAAGTCACACAAGTAGAATTAAGGTAATAGGGGATGGGCTGTGGTGCAGGCTATTCCCTATTGTCATATGATGTGCAGTGATTTATTGACTGCGATTTGTTTTATAGTCAAAATAATCATATATTTTGTGCTATACCTAAGAAAACAGACCATGTCAACGATGCAATAAAGCAGAAATTATGATTAAATTGAAGAAAGAGCATTGTTTCTGTCACATAACGAGGACCCAATCAAAGAGTTTAAAACTAAGAATTGAAAACATAATATCATGGCCCAGCATAATGCCATCAAGTTTTTCGAAGCGAAGAAAGTCCGAACCGTTTGGGACGACATAGAAGAAAAATGCTACTTCTCAATAGTAGATGTGGTGGCAGTCTGCTGTATGCCTATCCAGTTACGTCTCCGATAGATTGAAAAAAGGAAAGATATAAGAGGAAATGTGTTTTCATTTTGTTCTTGTTTTGGGCGCAAAAGTAATAAATATCTCCGTTAACCTAACATTAACGTAACGATAACCTAAAAGCTTTTTACCTCCCTCAATCTTTGCAATGTCGAAAGGGAACAACTTCCCCGAAGACAAGAACTTAAAACAAAATGTATAACTTAAAAAATAGAACCATTATGAAGACTTTAGTAATTTCAGCAATCATCGCAATGACCTCTTTAGTAAACGTAGTAAGCGCAGCAGCCGTTAACCGTACAGACAACTTTGCCTATAATACCGAAACCAACGACGGCCGTGTGGAAACACAAACCGTATTCAAAGTGGAGAATCAGAAATTCCTGCACCACCACTTGAAGTACAATTACATTTACGACAACTCCGGTCGCATCTCCCAAAAAGAAGTGCTGAAATGGAACGAATCCACGCAAAGCTTTGAGAAGCACCACAGTCTTAACTTCTTCTATACGGATGACGTCACTGTGGAATACGCCCTCTGGAACGAGCAAAGCAATGCCTACACCGACATCAAGCAGAAAGCCGTCTATCGGCAGACCGACAGCAGTGTCCTGCGCTACCTCAGCTACGAATGGGACGAAAAGAACAATGACTGGAGCTTGACAGCACCATCACATGACGGGTGAATCTGTGCAGTTATTGGCAGAGAAATAAGAAAACACGATTTCTATTCTATTTATTTTAAAAACCAAGACATTATGGCAATATTATTTCGCAAACACGAACGTTTAAGTAATTTGGCACAGAATTCTGTAAAAAGGTATATCCTACAATTATATATAAATACAGCAATCCGGAAGACTGAAAGAAGTGGCAAAGGAAATCAGCACCATGTCCAGTGGGAGTGAGGGTAATTCCTATAGTGTGCTGAAAGTTATCTGAAGAAATCACTGTTGGCAGGTCGTATCGTGACTGAGTAAATTCTGAAAATATAGAGACTATGGGCCTCCTTTCTACACTGTGTGCGGGAGGGAGGCCTTCTTCTCTTCCAAAAATAACCGGATTGCCTTTCTTGAACAAACAATTATAAATATCTTTGGAGCATTATTCACTCATTAAACTAACAGAAAACACCATGAAAGTCACAAACAAATCAACAGTGAGAGTAGGCGCGGCAGGAGTCGCAGTCATTGGAATTATAGTATTGTTCTTGGTCATGTTTGCCGTGGAGCGTATTGATTCGGGACAGACGGGCATCATCGTCAATCTGGCCGGTAGTGAGCGTGGAGTAGATGATGCCAAGGTGGAAACCGGATGGGTGGTTTACAACCGTTTTGCCAAGCAGCTATTCGAATATCCTGCATTTGCGCAGATTGTAGACTACGAACCTTTCGACATTCAGGACAAGAAGGGAACCATCTTCAAGACAGACCCTACTATAGAATACTTCATTGAGCGGGAGGATGCCAAAGTAGTTTTTCTACGCTATCGCAAGACTACCGAAGAATTGGAACAGAGTGTTATCCTGACGGAAGTGAAGAACGCTTATAAGGACGTGGCAGGACTCTATGAGACGGATTCGCTCATCAACAACCGTCCGGCTTTCGAGAAGGAGGTGGAGGCATTACTGAAGGAGCGTCTCAGTACCCGTGGCTTTACGTTTACCAACATACAGTCGTCCGTGAAACCCAACGATGTGCTGCAAGCTGCCATTGACGAAAAGAATACTGCTGTGCAGAATGCCTTGAAGGTGGAGAATGAAAAGAAAGCCGCTATAGCCGAGGCGGAAAAGGTAGTAGCTGCCGCCAAGGGTAAGGCAGATGCCAACCGTATCCTTCAACAAAGCATCACGCCGGAATTGATTCAACTAAAGGCTGTGGAGAAATGGGACGGGAAATTGCCGTTGTCTACCGGTGGAAATACGTTGCCATTCTTGAAGTTGCAATGACAATCTCTATGAGACCCCATTGGCAACTTGATTCTTTTGGGGAGGTACTGATTGTGTGCGCGGATAATCACAAATAAATCAAGCGGTAAGCCATCTATCTCTCTATTTGCTAAGATTTATTCGTCCGATACTTGTTGAATTATCGTCCGACAATTGTCGGACGATAATTCAACGGCTGTCGGACGAATAAGTTTTAGTAAGCAAGAATTTAAAATGCAGTATTGCAGGAATTGTTGCTTAAATAGGGAATGTAGTAAATGGGAGACAACTGTTGCTCATCCTTGTTGGGATCGCATGAACAAGGTTTTCAAGAAGATAAAGGGCGTTTCGCCGAGTGAATATGTACTTTTGTAAGGGAAAAGGGGAAAGATACGAAAGGTATGGGCATAAAAAAAGGAGTACCGCTGTACTCCAACCTTTGTTAACCTTAAATCTAATACTATGAAAAACACATTGCAAAGGTACGAACTTTTTGCTTATCTCCAAATAAAGCAAATAAAAAAGACTGTTTTATAACATGTTTTAGGAAAATGCGTCTCTTTGTTAAGGCTTGCTAAGGTTTTGAAGCCTCTCCGTGGCTGTTTTCTAAAAAAGAATTATCTTTGTCACATTAAGTTTTGGGTCTTACTTGACGATTTCCTGCTCTCTTGGCTCAAAGCTTTGGAAATTAAAAATTAAAGACTTGTATGCACGAAGATATTGTCCTTACCCCGATGATGAAGCAGTTCCTCGACTTGAAGGCAAAGCATCCCGATGCTGTCATGCTGTTTCGTTGTGGTGACTTCTATGAAACCTATTCCACCGATGCCGTCGTCGCGTCCGAAATCCTCGGTATTACCTTGACCAAACGTGCCAATGGCAAGGGGAAAACCATCGAAATGGCGGGTTTCCCGCATCATGCGCTCGACACCTATCTGCCCAAGCTGATACGTGCCGGCAAGCGTGTGGCCATCTGCGACCAGTTGGAGGACCCGAAGCTGACGAAGAAACTGGTGAAGCGCGGCATCACGGAGTTGGTGACGCCGGGAGTTTCCATCAACGACAATGTGCTGAACTACCGGGAGAACAACTTCCTGGCTGCCGTGCATTTCGGTAAGGGTGCCTGCGGTGTGGCTTTCCTGGACATATCTACGGGCGAATTTCTGACGGCGGAAGGACCTTTCGACTATGTGGACAAGCTGCTGAACAACTTTGCCCCCAAAGAGGTGCTTTTCGAGCGTGGCAAGCGGCTGATGTTCGAAGGAAACTTCGGCAGCAAGTTCTTCACCTTCGAGTTGGACGACTGGGTGTTTACCGAGACATCTGCCCGCGAAAAGCTGCTGAAGCATTTCGAGGTGAAGAACTTGAAAGGCTTCGGTGTGGAGCATCTCAAGAACGGTATCATCGCTTCGGGAGCCATCCTGCAATACCTCATCATGACGCAGCATACGCAGATAGGGCATGTCACTTCGCTGGCACGCATCGAGGAGGATAAGTATGTCCGCCTGGATAAGTTCACGGTGCGCAGCCTGGAGTTGATGGGGTCGATGAACGACGGTGGCAGCAGTCTGCTGAATGTGATAGACAAGACCATCAGCCCGATGGGTGCCCGCCTGCTGAAACGCTGGCTGGTATTCCCGTTGAAGGACGTGCAGCCGATTAACGAGCGGCTGAATGTGGTGGAATACTTTTTCCGCCAGCCTGATTTCAAAGAGTTGATAGAAGAGCAGTTGCATTTGATTGGCGACTTGGAACGCATCATCTCCAAAGTGGCGGTAGGGCGTGTCTCTCCGCGTGAGGTGGTGGCGCTGAAGGTGGCTTTGCAGGCGATAGAACCCATCAAGGCGGCTTGCATGGATGCCGATAATGCCAGCTTGAACCATATAGGCGAGCAGTTGAATATCTGCCAGTTTATCCGCGACCGCATTGACCGGGAGATAGACAATGACCCGCCGTTATTGATTAATAAGGGAGGTGTCATCAAATCCGGTGTCAGTGCCGAGCTGGACGAGCTGCGCCAGATTGCCTATTCCGGTAAGGATTATCTGTTGCAGATACAGCAGCGAGAGAGCGAACTGACAGAGATTCCCAGTTTGAAGATAGGCTACAACAATGTCTTCGGCTACTACATCGAGGTGCGCAACACGCATAAGGACAAGGTGCCGGCAGAGTGGATACGCAAGCAGACCCTTGCCAATGCCGAGCGCTATATTACCCAGGAGTTGAAGGAGTACGAAGAGAAGATTCTCGGCGCGGAGGACAAGATACTGGTACTGGAAACACAACTCTATGCAGAGCTGGTACAATCTTTGAGCGAGTTCATTCCTGCCATTCAAATCAATGCGAACCAGATAGCACGGTTGGACTGCCTGCTCTCCTTTGCCACAGCGGCGCGCGAGAACAACTATATACGCCCCGTCATTGCCGACGACGACGTGCTGGAAATCCATCAGGGACGGCATCCGGTCATTGAGAAGCAGCTCCCCATCGGCGAGAAGTATATTGCCAACGATGTGATGCTGGACAGCCAGACGCAGCAGATTATCATCATTACGGGTCCCAACATGGCGGGTAAGTCCGCTTTGCTGAGGCAGACGGCGCTGATTACGCTGCTGGCTCAAATCGGCAGTTTCGTGCCTGCGGAGAGTGCCCATATCGGTTTGGTGGATAAGATATTCACCCGTGTGGGTGCCAGCGATAATATTTCCGTGGGCGAGTCTACCTTTATGGTGGAGATGAACGAGGCGGCGGATATCTTGAACAACCTTTCTCCCCGCAGCCTGGTGCTGTTCGACGAGCTGGGACGCGGTACTTCTACGTACGACGGTATTTCCATCGCCTGGGCGATTGTGGAGCATATCCATGAGCATCCAAAGGCGAAGGCACGCACCTTGTTTGCCACGCACTACCATGAGTTGAACGAGATGGAGAAAAGCTTCAAGCGTATTAAGAACTACAACGTTTCGGTGAAGGAGATAGATAACAAAGTCATCTTCCTGCGCAAATTGGAGCGCGGCGGCAGCGAACACTCCTTCGGTATCCATGTAGCCAAAATGGCAGGTATGCCCAAAAGCATCGTGAAGCGTGCCAATGACATTCTGAAACAACTGGAAACGGACAACCGCCAGCAGGGGATTTCCAGCAAACCGATGGTGGAAGTGGGAGAGACACGCGGTGGTATGCAGCTCAGCTTCTTTCAGCTCGACGACCCGGTGCTGTGCCAGATACGCGATGAGATACTGAATCTGGATGTGAATAACTTGACGCCGCTGGAGGCGCTGAACAAGCTGAATGATATTAAGCGGATAGTGAAAGGGAAGTGATTTTTGCTTATAGGAGAAAACGTGGAATTTCAGGACTTGTACAAGTTTTTGCACAAGTCTTGAAACTCCATGGTTAATAGTTTTTCATATAAAATTATTCTTCCAAGATTATCTCTAATTCTGCTATGGCAGCTTTCTTTCCTTTGTCATGGGCCGATAATCCCGATAGTTTCACATAGCGTGCCCGGCAAGGAGTAAATTCTATAGTTTGCGTTGCTGTACCTATATGGAAGGTGCCATAGGTAATGGGCTGCCCCCAATTTTTTCCATCTTTGCTTGCATATACTTCATAGGAAGCTATCCGTCCTTCTTCGCTATCTTGTCGCGGAGTGTAGCGGATCCCCTTTATAGTGGCCTCTTTGGATAGGGAAAAATGTATCTCATGAGGGTAGGGAGCTATGTAGAATTGGTTGTGTACCGTGTGCCAATAGGTGTTTATGTTACCGTCTGCCGCCAGCTTCATGCTGTTGTCTGCATCGCTGTCTACGGAGACCACTATTTGTCTCTGGGATGCTCCGCTGATGTTTTTCAGGATGCTCACATTCAGTTCGGCTGCCGAAGCCCATTTCCTGCCGTGCATTTCGGACAAGGGAACGAATTTGAAGTAACGGGCAGTGACGGGTGTTTCCAATGTTATGGTTTGGGCAGACGTCAGATTGGAGAATGTACCTTTGACGGTGCTTTCCCAATTTTTTCCGTCTTTGCTGAAGCTTAGCTCGTAGTCTTTGACGTGTCCGTTATCATTGGAATGTCGTGCTGTGTAGATGAATTTGTCCACTACCAGTAGGGAAGCCATGTCTACCACAATGCTGTGTGGAAACTCTGGAATGGGTTCGTGCCAACGGGTGTGCCAATACGTGGAAGGGTCTCCATCGATGGCGTTTTGCGCCTCTTCTCCTTGGCTGTCGCTGCTGGAGGAGACCACCTTCCATGCCGAGTGGTCTACGAATATGGGTAGTTCCATAGTAGTGACCAGGCTCTTGCCTAATTTTCCAGAAACAGCGTATGTTTGTATCTTTCCACCGTCAATGAACTCGAATGGAGCTGTGTATTCCCGGTATTCGTTACCGTTAAGGCTGTAGAAGATGGTCGCGTCCGGAGTTCCGGTACTCATTTGCAGGTAACCGTTGTTATCGCGTTCTACCATTACGGGCATGCATGCAGGCATCTGTACGCGTGCTTTCTTGGTAAGCTCACTTTGCGTGTAGCTTCTTTCCAAAGGCATCATGATGAAGCTGAATGCTACGGGAGTTGCTTGCAGTTCGTATTTTTTCATCGGGCCTGGACCGCAGCTTGCGTTGCCCAGAGGACGATTGTGGGCATCAAGACAAAGAACTGTCTCCTTGCGCATCGGGATGTCGTATTTGTGAATCAGTTTTTGCAGATGGTCGGGGTCTGCCATGTCTTGTGCTCTGACATGCAGGGCAGAAGCCGCCATTTGGTCGCCTGCCACGAAAACGAAGCCCATACCGTCGGCGTTGGTGATGGAAATCCAGCGTACCTCTTCATGGTTACCCATCTCCTGAGGCTTTACATAGTTCACCCATTGGTCGGATACTGTACTTTCGTATACGCCTATTGGGGTGGCATCCTTGCGGTCTACGTAGTTTTCCCATGGGCCACGTCCATACCAACGCATACGCTCGAAGCCTTCGGGCAGTTCCATTCGATAGCCCACACGCGGAATGATTTCGCTGTCGGATACCGGGATGATGACACTGTTCACCATGATGGAACCATCGGCATTTACGGTGTATTCTATTTCTGTGCGATACTCAAAACCGAGTTTACCTTTGTGGCAGTTCCGGATGTGCAGGGTTATTCTGTCCTCTTCTTGGTGGGTTTCCCATTTGCCGGTTTCCGCTTGCAGCTGGTAAAGGCCTTTGCGTTGCCAATCGCCACTTACCTGTTTATCGTTGTCGGTGGGAGCACGGAAGAGGTTCAGTTCGAGTCCTTTACTTATCAGGGGGATATTATTCAATGTATATGCCGATAAAGTTCCTTCTTCCTTGGAGAAGACAGCTTCAAAACGTTCACCTTTCACCACCAATGCGTCGGCAGTTTCGTTTAGATTGATGTTTCCTTTTTCGGGTACGAATATAGGTTTCTCGCTGCTTGATAGCTTGAATTGTTCGGTGGCTACCTCGTAGTCGGCTTTTGCCCATTCGGTATCTCTTTTTTGGCAGAAACTGAAATTGATAAAGTATTCTGCTCCGGGTACCTTCGTTGCGGGTATGTCTGGCAGGGTGATGACTTTGCTTGCCTGTGCTTCCAGCTTCAAATCTTCCAGATTGCCTGAGCAGACGGTCCTTCCATCTTCCGTTATTTCGTATCTCCCGTAGAGGTCTTCCATATTGGCATGGAATCGCTTGTTGCTGATTCTATATTTGCCATTCCCTAATGCTTCTATGCGGATGGGTTGATGTATCTTCTTCATTTCATAGGATTTGGCAGATAATGTACGGTCGGAGAAGATGACGCCGTTGGTACAGAAGTTACCGTCGTTGGGCTTGTCACCAAAGTCACCGCCTACGGCCATGTAGAAGCCTTTGCCGTCGGGAGTGGGCATACGCAGGCTTTGGTCCACCCAATCCCAAATGAAACCTCCGATGAGTGCCGGATAGCGTTCGTAGGTTTCCCAGTATTCCTTGAAGTTTCCTATGGAATTTCCCATGGCATGGGCATACTCGCATACTACGTGAGGTTTCACGATCTCGCCCTTTTGTATTTTCTCCAATCGTTCACGGCCTACGTTTTCCAGCCAGTCCACACTTGGGTACATGCAACTGGTCACGTCGCAGAAGGAACTGTTTCCCTCGTAGTGGGTGGGGCGGGTAGTATCCAAACGTTTGATGGCCTTTTCAGCAGTGGAGAAGTTGTTTCCGTTTCCCGATTCGTTGCCCATGGACCACATTACGATGGAAGCGTGGTTACGGAAACGTTTCACTTGGTTCTCGTTGCGCTCGGTGAATGATTTTTCCCACTGTGGCTCGTGTGAGAGACGCATTTCGCCGTGGCACTCTACATTGGCTTCTGCCAATACATAGATGCCATAGCGGTCGCATAGGTCGTAAAAGTAAGGGTTGTTGGGGTAATGGGAGGTACGGACAGCATTTACGTTCAGCGCTTTCATTAGTTGTACGTCCTTTTCCATCTCTTCTTTGGAGACGGTACGGCCATTCAATGGGCTGTGATCGTGGCGGTTGACACCTTTGAAAAGAGTAGGTTTGCCGTTAATCAGCAGTTGTCCGTTTTTGGCAAACTCTATTTCGCGGAAGCCTACCTTTACACTACGTAGGTCTGTCACTTTTCCTTTCTGTTTTAGGGTCAGGGTCAGGTTGTAGAGGCTGGGTGTTTCGGCTGTCCATTTCAGTGGGTTCTCCACATCGAATTCCAGATGGGTACTACCTGTTTTTGTGGCGTGGATAGTGCGTGATAGCACTTCCTTTCCTTCTGTGTCGGAGAGCTTCACTATGAGTTCGGCAGAACTTTTCTTACCGGTGATTTCTACGTCCAAAAAAACTGTAGCATTACGATACTCTCCGTCCAAGTCGGTTCGGAAGAAGAAGTCCCTAATTTGCGTGCGTGGTGCTGACCATAGGAATACATCGCGGAAGATGCCGCTGAACCGCCAGAAATCTTGACATTCAAGAAAGCTTCCATCGGTGAAACGGTACACTTCAACTGCCAATGTGTTTTTACCTTCTTGTAAATAGGGAGTCAGATTGAACTCGGCAGGTAAGTAGCTGTCTTCTGAATAGCCCACTTTTTTACCGTTCAACCAAAGATAGAAACCTGCTTCCACTCCATTGAAGCGAATAAATACATCTCTGCCCTTCCAAGATGTGGGCAAAGTGAATTCACGTCGGTAACTGCCTACGGGATTGGGCATGTTGGCGAAAGTATAGTCTGCCGGGCGAGGTTGGATGACGTTGGGCCATTGTACTCCTTTACTGTAATCACAGAAAGGGTAAATGGTATTACAATACAAAGGCTTGTCCCAGGGCTTGTTATGGCGTACAGCCTCTATCTGCCATGTGGCAGGCACTTTGATGTTGTCCCAGTCACTTACGTCGTAGTCGGGCTTGAAGAAATCCTTCGGCCGTTTTTCGGGGTCGGCCACCCAATGGAATTTCCATGTACCGTTCAGAGTTTGATAATAGGGGGATTCCTCGATGCTCAGGCGTAGGGCTTGTCCTTCGTCGGCAAAGGGAATGGCGGTTTGGCATGCCGTTTCTTTGTTCACTCCCGAAATGTTCAGGTCATTCCATTCGGGTTGTTCGTGAGTTTGTGCTGTTGTGGCTGCGGTAGCAAGCAGCCCGGTGAATGCGATACTCAAAAAAGAGCTTCTTTTCATAAATGCAGATGGTATAAGATGATTAAGTATTAGTGATTTCCTGTCCTTCCCTCACGTTCTTCTTTTGCCGTTCGCAGTATTGACGGGGCGGCATTCCGTAACGTTGTGAAAAAGCTTTATAGAAAGTGCTTCGGTTGGTGAATCCCGTGCGGTCCATCAGCTCTTCGATGGTGAAGTTGCTGGAGACTAACAAGCGTTCCGCCGTGGAGAGGCGGTATTCTTTGATGATGTCGGCAGGCGATTTGTCAGTAAGTGGTTTCAGTTTGCGGTAGAACTGCCGGCTGCTGTAGCCCATTTCCTTACTCAAAAGTTCTACTTGCAGGTCTGGATTGGCTAAGTTCTTTTCAATGACTTCTGTCATTTTCTCTAAGAATTCTTGTTCTTCTTTGTGCAAGCAGCTTCCTTCTTTCCAGGTAAAGGTGCTGAGTGCCGAACTATAATATTCCTTCAGGTTTTCTTCGCGGCGGATGAGATGATAGACCATCTTTTCCAAATATTTCACATTGAAAGGCTTGGTGACATAGGCATCCGCCCCCGATTCCAGTCCTTTTACTTGGTCGTCTTCGTGATGCAGTGCTGAGAGCAGGATTAGGGGAATATGGCTCCACAGCTTGTGTTGCTTGATGGTGAAGGTGAAGGATAACCCATCTATATCGGGCATCATCACGTCTGAGATGATGAGATCTGGCTGTCGTTGCTCCAGGCTGTCTAATGCCTTTTGGGCATTATTGAAAGAGAGTACGTTGTATTTCTCTGTGAATATTTCGGATACGAACCACAGCATGGAAGGGTCATCATCTATCACCATGACCGTCTGCTTGTTTGCGTCGAATTCTTGGGTGTATTTTTCGGGCAATTCTTGCACTTCTTCGGTGGGAATGCTTGGAGAAGCCGCTTCGTATGCAGTTTGCGGTACTTCTTGTCCGTTTGGGGGGAGCGAGGGAAGGCTTACAGTGAAGGTGGTCAGTTCGCCCGGTGTGCTTTCGATGTTTATGTCTCCTTCCAACAGGGTCACCATGTTTTTGCAGATGGCCAACCCCAGTCCGTTTCTTGAGTTTTTGCCGTTCATCTCCACGGAGTCGAGAATCTTATAGCGGTCGAATATCTTTCCGAGATTTTCCGGTGTGATGCCTTTGCCGGTATTGGCTATCTTCAAAATAAGACGTTCGTTTTTCGTGTACAATGTTACGCTGATGTTCCCCTTGTCGGGTGTGTACTTGAAAGCGTTGGATATGAGGTTTCCGGCTATTTTGTTGAAGCAGCTCAGGTCGGTGTTCCATGTCAGTTCGGGGGCTATGTCAAGGCAGTAGTTCATTTCTCTGTTTTCCGCCATGTCACCGAAGGATTCGGCGATGTCCCTTAACTTTTCGGAAACAGGTTGCGGCTGTATGGAGAGCATTTTGTTTTCCGTTTCCAGTCTTCTGAACTCCAGCAATTCCACAATGAGACCATTCAGCTTTTCCACATTTTGCTGAATCATCTTGGCGTAGCGGTGCGTGTAGATATCTGTCTCCTTGTGGGTGAGTATCTTCTCGCACGGTCCCTGAATCAGGGTGAGGGGGGTGCAAAACTCGTGGGTGATGTTGGTGAAGAAGCGTAGTTTTGATTCATAGACTTCCTCTTTTTTCTGTCGTTCCATTTTCTTCATCATGTGCTGCCGCTTCAGGCGGTAGGTATAGAATGCATAGGCGACTATGCCTGTACATAATAGTAACCCTAACAAAAAGTAGCCCACATAGGCCCAGGTACTGAGATACCAGGGAGGAGCGATGTAAATGGTGAAGGCTTGCGGATGGCTTTCTTTACCGTTGATGTTGTTGCGGTATTTCACAAACAGAGTATATTCTCCGGGGGAAAGGTTGGAGAAGATGGCATTGGGTGAAACTCCGTTTTCTATCCATTGGTCGCTTGCTTCCTTTAGTTTATAGGAGTAGAAATAGTCGTTTCCGTTAATGTAGTCTGTTATCCGGAAGTTGAGCTGGAAGAAGTTGTGTTTGTAGTCCAGTTGTAGCACGGGCTTCCCGTCTTTGTAATGTAAAAAGTCATGCAGGTTGTATTCCTTACCGAAGATGGAAAGTCCTTTCAGGCTGATTTCGGGCATATAGTCCGTGGTGATGTAAGAATCGGGCTTCACGGTGACGAAGCCGTTTACACCTCCAAAGAAAAGGATTCCCGTAGCATTGTCTTTGTAGAAGGCTCCATCACTAAATTCGGTCACGGCCAGTCCGTTTCCGTTGTTGTAGGTCTGCTTGGTCTGTTCTTGGGGATTGAGTCTCATTAATCCTTGATTGGTACTCACCCAGAGATTGCCTCGGTTGTCCTCCAAGATACCATGTACGGTGCTGTTGGTGTAGAGCTTTGCACTGATGCTGTCTGGGTTTCCGTCTTCGTTTGAGTAGAAGCGGAGAAGCCCTGATCCAGTGCCCAGCCAGTAGCCTTGCTCGTTTTTGTGTATGGCGAACACATCGTTGGCGGTTTGGCTGTTTACCAAGTTGTTGAAGCGGAACTGTGCCATTTCTCCAGTACGTACATCAATGCGGTAGGCTCCGAGCCCTCTGTTCCCGAACCACAGCGTAGAGCTGCTTTCACGGTAGGAGGTGAAAAAATAGTTTGATGCCATATGTCCGTTACTCACCAAAGTCCGTGTAGCATGCTTCACAATAGGATCTTTTCTCTGATTTTCTAGTGTCACCTTTACGATTCCTTCGCCCACGGTGGAAATCCAAAGTGTACTGTCATTGGTTTGATCAATGGAGTGCACATATTTCACTTTGGTTCCATTGGCTTGTACCGCCAGTTCTTTCAATTGGTGGGTAGAGTAGGAATAATAATTGATTCCGTTTTCCGTACCTATCCAAAGTCGGTCTTTTCCACCGGGTGCAAAACAGTAGACGGAGTTGTCGGTCAATGTGCTGTTACCGGTGATGAGACGATCATGTTTTTCGGGTGTATTGTTGACAAGATAATTCGGTATACGCAATATGCCACTGCCTTTGGTTCCTATCCATAAGGTTTGCTGTGGGTCGAGGTAAAGGCTGCGTACCGGGTTGTTCACCTGATATGCGGGAGTGTTGAGCAGGGTGTTGGTCATGGTGAATGTGTCATTGTAAAGCATGTATAACCCTTCTCCGTCGGTAGCTACCCATACGATATCTTGAAATTTGTCTTTCATCAGACAGAAGATGCCCGACTGTATTTCAGTGTATTCTATACGGTATTTAATCTTTTGGTTTGCTTCATATTTCAGTACTATCAAGCCGCTGCTTTTGAAACCGATACAGAAGTCATTTTCTCGTTTGATGATGGAAGATACTTCACCTCGTTTTTCTATTTCGTCTTTCAGGTCGGCAATGTAGTAACACTGTCGGTTGCTGAAACTATATTCGTAGAGGGCATAGGTTTCATCAATGAAGTAGGCTGAATCTTCTCCGATGAAGGCATGCTTCAAGCCGTGATGTCCAAATGGCTTTTCCGGAATCAGTGTCACGCTTTTTCCCGTGTGGTTCAGACGATAGCAACGAGTGTTGTTTCCAGTTGCGAATATCCAAAGCAGGTTGTTGGAATCGATGGTCATGGACAGTACTTTATTAAAATCCATGGAAGGGGTATTTAACTGGAGAAATTTCTGGTTCTCTTGTTGGTAGTGATACAGATTTCCGTCATCTTTCAGCACTAACATGCACTTGTTGTTGCTTCGTGCCAAGAAGATGTTGTCCTTGAATTCGGTAAAGGTCCGGCAGGTCTGTCGGTATGTATCCAATCTGTCTAACCCGTAGTTGGTTTGTAACCACAGTATGCCTGGCTCTGATTCTACGATCTGGCTGATAATGTTGCCTGACAATAGGTTGCGTGACACATCAACGGGCGTATATAGGTGGATATTGTTGCCGTCAAACACGTTCAGTCCGTCGCATGTTCCTATCCATAGTACACCTTGGCTATCTTGGTAAAGGGATTGGATGGCACTATTGGAAAGACCGTTTTTATTGGAGAATTGCCGTAGGCTGTAAGCGTACACAAAATCCGGAAAACAGCATAAGAGGCTGATGAGCAATAAAATCGTATGGCCTTTCCAGTATATGTCTTTCATGTGGCTTGTTGTATTGATTTTGAGTTGCAAAGATATATTTTAAGGTGGAAACAGTCAATTTTTGCAATATATTTCTTTAGTTGTAGGCTTACAGTTTGCTTTGTATCTGCTCCGTATCCTTAGAAATGTATTTGTACGGAGCAGATAGGTATGGATATGATTAGCGAATGACCGCAGCGAATCCACCGTTGCGTGCCAAACGGACTGTGATATGGTCGCCTTTCTTCAAGGATTGTTCTTGCTTGCGGTAGTCCATGGCCTGGTGGTCAGCGTTGATGCCGTCTTCAAAAGAGGTCATGAGATAATTTTTTCCTTCTTGCAGGAAATCAAGGGAGATGTTGAAGACCCGTTCACGTTCGCGGTTGTTGGTCATGCCTCCTATATACCATTGTTCTCCTTTGCGTTTGGCCACGATGGCATATTCTCCTGCTTTGGCTTCAAGAGCGATGGTTTCGTCCCATGTTTGGGGTACTTGGGTGATGAAACGTGTACACTCGTCGTTACGATAATAGAGGGTAGGATTGTCTGCCATCATCTGCAGGCCGGTTTCAAAAAGAACAAAGAGTGCCATCTGATAGGCACGTGTGCCGATGCTGGCAGAATTGGGACGTTCGGAATGGTAGACTTCAGGCTGCATGCTAAGCATGGCGCCGGGAGTATAGTCCATGGCTCCTACTGCGTTGCGTATGAAGGGGAAATAGACACTGTTGTCGGGACGGCATCCGCCCATTTGCTCCATACCTCTTACGCCTTCGTAGGAGAGTACGTTTGGGTATTTGTATTCTAATCCGGCAGGTTTGAAAGCACCGTGAAAGTCAACGAAGAGATGGTGTTTGGCGGCTTCATGTGCTACGCGTTCATAGAAATTTACCATCCATTGGTCGCTACGATCCATGAAATCTATCTTTACGCCTTTCACACCCCACTTTTCGAAAGTTTCGAATAGGTCAAAGTGGTTTTCTACCGTAAGCCAAGTGAGCCATAACACAATGCCTACGTTTTTTTCTTTGCCGTAGCGGATGAGTTCGTGTATGTCTACCGAGGGATTGGGTTTATAGGGGTTGCGGGTGTTCATGGCCCAGCCTTCGTCCATTACTATATATTCTACGCCGTAGTGGGATGCGAAGTCGATGAAGTATTTGTAGGTGTCAAGGTTGCAACCTGCTTTGAAGTCCACGTCGGGGCCGTAGGGTGTGGCTCCGTTCCACCATTCCCAGCTGGCTAGTCCTGGTTTAATCCAAGAGGTGTTTTCTATGACATTCTTTTCAGCGAGGCGATAGGATAGAGTGTTTTCTATAAGTTTGCGGTCATCGTCGGTAATGACGAAGTAACGCCATGGATAACTGCGCTTGCCTGCGGTACGGGCTATGCAGTTGGCTTCTTTCAGAATCTTGAGACTGCGGTCACCGTCTTCTCCGAATTCAAGAGGCAGACGGGGGAAGACGGCGGTAATGCCGCCTTGTCCATCGTTTTTCAGAAACATGGCGGGATAGTCTGTCAGATTGGTTTCACTCATGAGGATTTTGTCACCTTTGGGTGTGCTGGCTAAAAGGGGAAGCAGAGCCATGCGATTGGAGTTTTTCCACTCGCTGCTTGTTTGGTGGCGATATTCTTCTTCATAGGAAGTCTTAAAGCCGTCAGGTTGCTGAAGATGTAGCAGGCAATCATCCACAAAGTTCAGGCGGAGGATTTCATTCATTATTTCTTGCTCGCCTTTCAGGTCAGTAAGGAAGCGGTAGGCGAATCCGTCATCAAAGGCACGGAACTCTACTGAATAGCCTCCTTTAAACTTCAGTAGCAATTGGTTGTAGCGGTTGGTTATAGTAGAGAATTTCAGGGGTACGATGGGAGTCAGTTCCTCGTTTACATTTTGGCGTACTACTTTGTTTAGTTTAGGATGGATGCCCAGCTGGTGGTTGGCAGTTTCCAGACCAATGACACAGTTGTCCATCAGTGTTTGATTTCCTTGGGTTACATCATATTGGATTTGATCGGTCAGCTCCACCGAGATGCGGATGTTTCCGCTGGGTGAGGCCAGTTGATGTACTTTCTGTCCGAAAGCGGTCAGTGAGAGGCAGAAAACTGCCGAGAGTAGGAATTGTTTTTTCATGTTCTTAGCTTTTGGATTTTTACAATATACAAAAGTAGTTTGTATTCTGTAGGAAATGTATGCTATTTATGACATAAATATATAAAATCATGCCACAGACGACTTTTTACATATCTATGTCGCGAATCTGTACAGTATGGGAGTGAAGGATGGGCTACTTTTGTTATCAACATTCCACATGTCAGAGAACTATTGTTGCCGGATGGAGGCTAAAGAGAGAAGGTGAAAGAGCGGTTTGCGGCTAGAGGAGGCAGTACATTTATAACAAAGAATGCGGTGGTTTATATCGAATTGACATTATCTTTTACGAAAAAAAACAATAATAACAAAACCATGAAAAAGAGACGAATACTGATGGGGAAGACCCATCTGATAGCGGGAGCCGTGATGTTGGCCGTTGCAGGAGGACAATTATCGGCTCAGACCGCTGCACCGAAGAAAGCAAAAGCGTACATGGTGGCAGATGCCCACTTGGACACGCAGTGGAACTGGGATATTCAGACTACTATTAAGGATTATGTTTGGAATACCTTGAATCAGAACCTTTTCCTTTTGAACCAGTACCCCGACTATATCTTTAATTTTGAAGGTGGAGTGAAATATGCTTGGATGAAGGAATATTATCCTCGTGAATACGAACTGATGAAGGCCTTTGTAAAGGCAGGCCGCTGGCATGTGAGTGGGGCCAGTTGGGATGCTACCGACACTTTGGTGCCGTCCGTAGAATCGTTTATTCGCAACATTATGCTGGGGCAGGAGTTCTATCGTAAGGAGCTGGGGGTGGAAAGTACCGACATCTTCCTTCCCGATTGCTTCGGATTCGGTTGGACATTGCCTACTGTTGCTGCCCATTGTGGACTGATAGGTTTCTCTTCACAGAAGCTGGATTGGCGTAACAATCCTTTCTACGGTAAGAGCAAGCATCCCTTTACCATCGGACTGTGGAAAGGAGTGGATGGAGCGTCCGTCATGCTGGCTCACGGATATGATTACGGTCGTCGTTGGGATAATGAAGACCTTTCAGAAAATAAATATTTGATGGAACTCTCCAAATGTACTCCCCTGAATACCGTTTACCGCTACTATGGAACAGGTGATGTGGGCGGTTCACCTACCATCGCTTCTGTGGCTTCCGTGGAGAAAGGTATCAAGGGAGACGGTCCGTTGAAGATTATCAGTGCAGCCAGTGACCAGTTGTTCAAGGATTACCAGCCCTATGGCAGCCATCCCGAGCTCCCCGTATTTGACGGTGAATTGCTGATGGACGTTCATGGAACCGGCTGCTACACTTCACAGGCTGCTATGAAACTCTATAATCGTCAAAATGAACTTTTGGGTGATGCCGCTGAACGTGCTTCTGTGGCTGCGGCCCTTTTGGGGGTTGCCGAATATCCTGGCAAGAGCCTGACGGAGTCTTGGCAGCGCTTCATCTTCCACCAATTCCACGATGATTTGACAGGTACCAGCATTCCCCGTGCCTATGAATTCTCTTGGAACGATGAACTTCTCTCTCTGAAACAGTTCTCCGGTATCCTGACTCATTCTGTGGGAAGTGTGGCAGGCAAGCTTGATACTCGTGTCAAGGGGATTCCCGTAGTGCTCTATAACGCTTCGGGCTTCAAGGCTGCAGATGTGGTGACCATCGAAGTGGAGGCTTCCCGTTTTCCCCAAAGTGTGGCTGTATATAACGAACAAGGCAAGTTGGTGGTTTCTCAGTTGGTTTCATATACTGCTGGAAAGGTCCGCTTGTTAGTAGAAGCCACTGTACCCGCCAATGGATACGCAGTTTACGATGTCCGCCTTTCCGGCGAAGGAAAAGAGATGCCTGCTGTTGAAGCTGCAAGTGTTGAAAATTCGTTCTACAAACTGACATTGAATGAGAACGGTGACATTACTTCACTGTTCGATAAGAGAAACAACAAGGAACTGGTAAAGGCTGGTAAGGCTATTCGTTTAGCCCTCTTCACTGAAAACAAGTCATTCGAATGGCCGGCATGGGAGATATTGAAAGAGACTGTGGACGCTACTCCTATCTCCATCACCGAGGATGTGAAAGTGACTCTTTGCGAAAACGGCGCATTACGTAAGACTCTCTGCGTGGAGAAACGTCACGGTGATTCTTTTTTCCGCCAATACATCCATTTGTATGAAGGTGTATTGGCCCACCGCATTGACTTCACTAACGAAGTGGACTGGCAGTCTACCAACGCTCTGTTGAAGGCTGAGTTCCCCCTCAATTTGAATAATGAGGTGGCCACTTACGACTTGGGCGTAGGCAGCGTGCAGAGAGGAAACAACATCTTGACCGCTTACGAAGTATACGCTCAATATTGGGCAGATTTAACGGACGCTAACGGTTCTTATGGCGTTTCCATCATGAATGACAGCAAATATGGCTGGGACAAGCCTGATAACAACACCCTGCGTCTTACTTTGCTGCACACTCCGAAGACAAAAAAGAACTATGCTTATCAAGATCGTCAGGACTTCGGTCACCATACCTTTACTTACAGCTTGGTAGGTCATGTGGGCGCTTTGGATGTAGTTCAAACCCGCGAGAATGCTGAACTGCTGAACCAGCGCATCAAGGCGTTCGTTGTTGGAAAGCATCGCGGCGAATTAGGTAAGAGCTATTCATTGGCTTTTTCCGATAACCGGAATGTACTTATTAAAGCCTTAAAGAAAGCCGAAAGTTCAGATGAATATGTGGTACGCGTGTATGAAGCCGCAGGCAAGCAGGCGCAGAAAGCCTCGATTGTCTTTGCCGACAACCTTGTGGCTGCTGTAGAAGCAGATGGTACGGAAAAGACCATCGGTAAGGCTACATTCAGTGGAAATCGCTTGGAAGTGTCAGTCAATCCAAACAGCATTAAGACCTACAAGGTACGTTTCGCTTCCAATAAGAAGGTGCAGACGGTGGCCGAACCATTGCCCCTTGTTTATGACAAGAAGTGCTTCAGTTGGAACGAGTTCAAGGCTGCTGCCAACTTTGAGTCTGGTTATTCTTATGCTGCTGAATTGATACCTGCCGAGATGAATGTGCATGGAGTGCCTTTCAAATTGGAGACACGTGAAGAGCTGAATGGTATGGCTTGCAAGGGCAATGTACTGAAACTGCCCGCCGACTGTACTTATAACAGACTTTATATCCTTGCTGCTGCCGCTTCTGATAAAGATGTGAAGGGGATATTCCGAGTAGGCAAGTATGTGCAGGAAGTCATTGTTCCTTCTTATACTGGCTTCATCGGTCAGTGGGGGCACACCGGACATACGGAAGGTTATCTGAAAGATGCTGAAGTTGCCTATGTGGGTACACACCGCCATTCCGGTGAAGGCGATCAGCCGTATGAGTTCACTTACATGTTTAAGTTCGCAATAGACCTGCCAGAAAAGGCTACTGAGGTGGTATTGCCCGATAATAAGGATATTGTTATTTTTGCCGCCACTTTGACTGATGTTGCTGCTACTTCCGTTTGTCCCGCTTCCGAACTGTTCCGTACGGCAAACAAGTGCAATCGCTATCAGACGGAAAGCTCCACAGAGAGAGTGAACATTCTGAAGCAGGACATGGTAATGGGCTACTCAAGCTATGTGAACGAGAAAGAGAAGCCGGCTTTCATGGTAGATGGCGACGAAAACACCAAGTGGTGTGCTATTGCTGAAATGCCCCACTACGTAGACTTTGATTTGGGCGGTGAAAAAAGCATTAATGGCTGGAAGTTACTGAACGCTGCCGGCGAAAACCATTCCTACGTCACTTCCTCCTGCTTCCTGCAAGGCAAGAGCGACAAGAATGGTGAATGGCGCACACTGGACTATGTTTCGGGTAATGGTAAGAATGTACTGAATCGCACGCTAAATAAGTCTGAAAGTGTTCGCTACCTGCGTCTTTTAGTGACACAGCCCATGCAATCGGCTTCTGGTAAAGATGTGCGCATTTATGAAATGGAAGTATACGAATAAACAGTTATTATATTCCCATTTTTCAGATCCTTGTGTCTGTCACCACAGACACAAGGATCTGATGATTCTCAGGTGTAAGTGCTTAATGTGAGTAAGTTAACAACTCTATTGAAGTAAATTTATTGGAAATAACAAATACCTTGAAAAATGAAAATTAGAATATTTGCTGTTGTATGTTTATTAGCTGCTAATCTCTTTACAATATCTGCTCAAAAGTGGTTTACGCCTGAGGTGGAGAAACAAGTGGATGCTCTTTTGAGCCGGGTAGTAGAAGGAAACTACAAGAATAATCGCTATCCTCTACTCCGTAAGCCCTTAATGGAACTTCCTTTAGGCAGCATCAAACCTAAAGGCTGGCTGCACGAAATGCTGGTTCGTCAGAAAAATGGCGCCAGTGGTCAGATGGATGTTCTTTACCCTTCGGTTATGGGCAAACGCAATGGTTGGCTAGGTGGTGATGGAGACCAGTGGGAACGCGGTCCATACTGGATAGACGGTCTACTTCCTTTGGCGTATATACTGGATGATGATGTCTTGAAAGCCAAAGTGCAACCTTGGGTAGAATGGGCTTTACAGAGCCAGCGTGAGGACGGATTTTTCGGTCCTGAAAAAGATTATCCGGGAGAGCCTGGGCTGCAACGTGATAACTCGCAAGACTGGTGGCCGCGTATGGTCGTGCTGAAAATCCTACAGCAGTATTATTCGGCAACGAACGATAAGAGAGTCATCGCTTTTATGACAAAATATTTTCGTTATCAACTGAATACCTTGCCCCAAAAACCTTTAGGACACTGGAGCAGTTGGGCAGAATTCCGTGCTTGTGACAATTTACAAGCTGTATATTGGCTTTATAATCTTACAGGGGAGGATTTCTTGCTTGAATTGGGGCATTTGCTGCACCGGCAGAGTTTCAGTTTCATAGATATGGTAGATAGGGGAGACTTGCGCAGACCCTGCACTATACACTGTGTTAATTTGGCACAAGGCATCAAAGAACCGATTATTTATTATCAGCAAGATACCGACCGGAAATATATTGATGCTGTCAAGGAAGGCTTTCGAGATATTCGCCGGTTCCACGGACAGCCGCAAGGCATGTATGGAGGCGATGAGGCTTTGCATGGAAACAATCCTACACAAGGCTCGGAGTTGTGTTCGGCCGTAGAGTTGATGTACTCGCTGGAAAAAATGGTGGAGATTACAGGAGACATAGACTTTGCCGACCATTTGGAACGCATTGCTTTTAATGCTTTACCAGCCCAAATATCCGATGACTTTATGACTAAGCAATATTTCCAGCAACCGAATCAGGTGATGGTAACACGCCATCGTCGCAACTTCGACCAGGATCATGAAGGGACAGACCTTGCTTTTGGCACTCTGACCGGATACCCATGTTGTTTTTCGAATATGCACCAAGGTTGGCCAAAATTTACACAGCACCTATGGTATGCCACACCTGATAACGGCATTGCAGCCATTGTCTATTCTCCGTCGGAAGTAACAGCCAATGTGGGTGATAATGTACCGGTGGTTATCAGTGAAGATACTTACTATCCGATGGATCATCAGATAACTTTTACCATTAAAGAGGTGAGGAATAAGGTGAAACAAGTGAAATTTCCATTTCACTTGCGTGTTCCGAAGTGGTGCAAGCAAGCTGAAATACGGGTAAATGGAAAGATGGAGCAAACTGTCAAAGGTGGGAAAATAGCTATCGTAGACCGTATATGGAAGCGGAATGATAAGATTGAACTGTATCTGCCCATGGAGGTCTTTACTAGCACTTGGTATGAAAACGCAGTATCTATTGAAAGAGGTCCGTTGGTATATGCCCTGAAAATGGAAGAAAATTGGGAAAAGAAAGAGTTTAAGGATAGTTGGTATGGTTCTTATTATTATCAGGTGACTTCTTCGGATCCATGGAACTACGGATTGGTGGATTTTGACCGTAACAGAATGAACGAGGTGGCCCAAGTAAGTATCAATAGCCAAAAACAGCAATTGGACTTTCCTTGGAATCAGGAAAATGCACCGGTTGAAATAAAGATGAAGGCTCGTCTTATCCCTACTTGGACAGTATATAATGAAATGGCAGGGCCCCAGCCTTTCTCTTTCTGTGGCAGTGCCGAAGGAGGAGAGCAAGAAATCACGCTGATACCCTACGGTTGTACAACCCTGCGTATTTCAGAATTTCCAGTTGTTGGGAAATGATGTTTCCGAAGTATGGGGGAAACGGTGTGTCTGTTTTGTGACAAACTTGTTTTAGAATTCTGCCATGTCCGGAATGTGGACGGTTATGTCACGGATTTATAGTTGGCTTTTAACCTTACTGTCTATTTTTGCAATCGTTTTTAATAGGGTTTATATATTATATAAAAGAAGACTCCTGCAACGGAGTGAAAAACAAGTCGAACAATTTAATGCCGTAGAAAAAAGATGAAAAATTCCAAGAAAGCACTCCTCTGCCTATTGGCATGCGCCTTGGCAGTAACCGGATGCAAGACACAGAAAGAACCGGCTGTGGCAGACAACGCAATGCTGGTCAGATCTACACAAACACTTGATTCCTTATATGCTCACTATTCCGCACCGGGCACTTGTCTGTTGCGTGAGAATTATCCTTCGGACGTGGAAGGCTATACCGCTACTTATCTGGCTTCCGAGGAACAGAAGAACCGTCCCAATCTCTACTCTTATTTGTGGCCTTATTCCGGTACCTTCTCCGCAGTGAATGCGTTGATGGAGGCCACTAAAGATAACAAGAAAGATTTCGGGAACTATCAGAAGTTGCTTGATGAGAAAGTGCTTCCGGGACTTGCTGAATATTTCGATACTCGTCGTATGCCCGAAGCGTATGCTTCTTACATCAAGGACGCTCCGTTGTCCGACCGCTTTTACGATGACAACGTGTGGCTCGGCATTGACTTCACAGACGTCTATCTGATGACTAGCCAAGAGAACTATCTGCAGAGCGCCAAGCTTATCTGGAAGTTTATAGAAAGCGGTATGGACGATTGTTTGGGAGGAGGTATCTATTGGTGCGAACAGAAGAAGGAATCAAAGAACACTTGTTCCAACGCCCCTGGTTCCGTCTTTGCCCTGAAACTTTTCAAGGCTACGCAAGACAGCTCCTATTTTGAGAAAGGGAAGAGTTTGTACGAGTGGACTAAAGCAACATTGCAGGACACAACAGACTGCCTTTACTTCGACAACATGCGTTTGGACGGTGAGATAGGACGTGCCAAATTTGCCTATAACAGCGGTCAGATGATGCAGTCGGCTGCTTTGCTCTATCAGCTTACCGGTAATGGGCAGTATCTGAAGGATGCGCAAGCGATTGCTGCTGCTTGTCATAATTATTTCTTCATGGAATTCACCCCCGGACAGGGAGAACCGTTCCATATGCTGAAGAAGGGTGATGTGTGGTTCACCGCCGTTATGTTGCGTGGTTTTATGGAACTCTATCAGGTGGACGGTAACAAGGTTTATCTTGATTCCTTTGCCCGCAGTCTGGACTATGCTTGGACGCATGCCCGTGAAGATAACGGCCTTTTCAATACTGATTTCACCGGCAAGAGCCGCGACAATCGTAAATGGCTGCTGACACAAGCCGCCATGGTAGAGATGTACGCGCGTTTGGCCGTGTTCGCTAATCAGTCTTTATAATTAAAACGAATCAGACCAAATGAAAAAGAGAAACATTACCTTGTGCGCTGTTGCCATGCTCTGTATGCAAGGCTATGCTAAGGCAGACACTTTTATCCTGAAAGGTGACAACACTTGTGTGGAGAACTATGCTCAGATGACTGCTGCTTACAAGAGCAATCGTCCAAAAATGAAGAAACGCCTTTTCACCTCAAAAGCGGTGGAAGCTGAGATTGTTCGCGTGAAGAAACTGCTTACCAATCCTAAGTTGGCGTGGATGTTTGAGAATTGCTTTCCTAATACGCTTGACACTACTGTACACTTTCGCATGCTGGACGGTAAACCCGATACTTTTGTTTATACCGGTGACATCCATGCTATGTGGCTGCGTGACTCCGGTGCGCAGGTGTGGCCATATGTGCAGTTAGCCAACAATGATGCGCAATTGAAAGAGATGCTCGAAGGTGTCATTCGCCGTCAGTTCCTTTGCATCAACATTGATCCGTACGCCAATGCTTTCAACGACGGACCTACGGGTGGCAACTGGATGACTGACTTGACAGATATGAAGCCCGAACTGCACGAGCGCAAATGGGAGATAGACTCTCTTTGTTACCCGCTTCGTCTGGCTTACCAGTATTGGAAAGTAACTGGTGACAGCAGTATCTTCGACGGTGAATGGATGAAGGCAATTACTGCTATCCTGAAGACTTTCAAGGAACAGCAGCGTAAGGACGGTGTAGGCCCTTACCGTTTCCAACGTAAGACGGAACGTGCTCTGGATACGCTGAATAACGACGGCTTGGGTGCTCCGGTCAAACCGGTGGGACTGATTGTTTCCGCTTTCCGCCCATCGGACGATGCCACTACGCTTCAGTACCTGGTCCCTTCCAACTTTTTCGCTGTCTCTTCTCTGAGAAAGGCTGCTGAAATTCTGACGGAAGTAAACAAGGAAACATCCTTGGCCAAAGAATGCACCGATTTGGCAGCCGAAGTGGAGGCAGCCCTGAAGAAATATGCCACTTACAATCATCCTGAGTTTGGGACAATCTATGCATTTGAAGTAGATGGATTCGGCAATCATCTGTTAATGGACGATGCCAATGTACCCAGCCTTCTTGCTATGCCTTATTTGGGTGATGTGGACGTAAACGATCCTATCTATCAGAATACACGCCGCTTTGTGTGGAGTGGCAGCAACCCTTACTTTTTTAAAGGTAAAGCCGGTGAAGGTATCGGAGGTCCGCACATTGGTTATGATATGGTATGGCCTATGAGTATCATGATGAAGGCATTCACCAGCCAGAATGATGAGGAGATAAAGATTTGTATCAAAATGCTGATGGATACGGATGCCGGTACGGGATTCATGCACGAGTCTTTCCACAAGGATGACCCCACTAACTTTACCCGTGCATGGTTTGCTTGGCAGAATACGCTGTTTGGAGAATTGATTTTGAAATTAGTGAACGAGGGTAAAGTGGATTTGCTGAACAGCTTGTAAAAACAGGAATTATTTAAAATCAATAAAGTGCGCTGGAAGGAGGATTAGGATACAAATTGCATGAATTGGTTGTTCGTTGGTATTATTTGTGTTCTTTTCCTTTTTTTATCGTGATTTATTATAATGTTTAATCTTAAAGAATATGAAAAAGAATCGAGTGTACACAGTAAATTCATTGCTGGCTCGGATAGGTGGGAACTATAAGTTCTGGCTTATTGCCTTGCCTGCTGTGACTATGCTGGCGCAGGCTCCTGCGGTTTATGCACATGCGGAGACTATTACTGTGGTGCAGCAAAACAATGCCACGGTGAGAGGTTCCGTTAAGGATGCCACAGGTGAAAGCCTGATTGGAGTGAGTGTTACTGTTAAGGGTAAAGAAGGTGTGGGTACCATTACAGATGTGGACGGAAACTATTCCATTGTTTGTAGTGCCCAAGATGTTCTCGTCTTTTCCTATGTGGGATATGCCACTCAGGAAATTGCTGTGAAAAATCAAAAACAATTGAATGTTGTCTTAAAGGAGGATACCAAGGTGCTGGATGAAGTTATTGTCATCGGTTATGGTACTACTACCCGCAAGAGTGCCGTAGGTGCTGTAGACCAGGTAAAGGCTTCCATGATCGAAGACCGTCCCGTGGCTAACATGACAGATGCTTTGCAAGGGGCTGCGCCCAACGTGGTTATCCAGCAGCGCAGTAGCAATCCTAATGATCGTAAGACTAACTTTAATATTCGTGGTATCAGCACTGTGAATGACAATAGTCCGCTTTTTGTCATAGACGGATTGGTAGCTGATGGCGGTAGTTTCGATAAATTGAATCCCAATGATATTGAGAACATTTCCATCTTGAAAGATGCCGGTACAGCTGCTATTTATGGTTCACGTTCTTCCAATGGTGTAGTTTTGGTTACTACTAAGAAAGGTAAGAAGAACCAGCGTGCGACAGTTCGGTTAAGTGGTATGATGGGATGGCAGAATCCGGATATCTTGTTTTCTCCGGTGAAAGGCTATCAGAACGCTACTTTGCGCAATTTAGCTGCCACCAATGCTGGAGAGGCTCCTTTGTATACACCCGATCAAATCCGTGACCTGGCTGCCCATCAAAATGAAGAAAGCTGGTTTTTTGATCAGATAGTCCGCACAGCCTTACAGCAGAATTACAATCTAAGCGTATCTGGAGGTAGTGATAAAACTACTTACATGGTGTCCATGGGTTATTATGACCAGGAAAGTAATTATGTGGGCAACAGTGATTTTGGCGTGCAGCGTTATAATTTTCGTACCAATGTTAGCACGGAAGTGGGACGTTTGAAACTGAATGCTATTTTGGCTTATACACGTAATAATAGTGTAAGTACTACCGGTGGGAGTTTGGAAGTGGATGCCGCCCGTGTACCTACTTATTATTATTACAAAATGAAATCGGAAGATGGAAGATATTTGTTAAATGATGTATTGACTGAATTTAACCCATTGGGAGCATTGGAAGCTGGTGGCCGTAACAAGTATCGTAACAATTATCTGAACGCTAATGTCAATGCTGAATTCCGGCTTATTGACGGATTGAAGTTGCGTGGAGTGTTGGGTGCGGATGTGATAAACGACATGCGTTCTACCCGCAATTTGGGCGTATCCTATTACTTGAATGAAGAGGCTACCGAACCACGTCCAGTGAAAGATACTGACTATCGGACCAGTAACTGGAATCATACGGCTTACCTTATTAATAGCCAACTTTTGTTGGATTACAACAAGACATTCGGTAAACACAATGTCAGCGGGCTTTTTGGAGTAACCAATGAATCGTTTACTTCGTCTAGCAATGAGATTGAGAAGAAGGGGGTAGATCCCGACTTGGGTATTGGTACAGACATTACCAATAGTACTGTGGGAAACATCACAGGAAAAACATTTGTAGATGAATCCAACCGTACCAGTCTGACTTCTCTGTTGGGACGTGTGGGGTATTCTTACGCTGACAGATATTATACAGAATTCAGCTTCCGTTATGACGCTTCTTCCAAGTTTCATAAAGACTACCGATGGGGTTTCTTCCCTTCTGTTTCATTAGGCTGGCGTTTGAGCGAGGAGAACTTTATGCAGGCTTACAAGGAACGTGTGGGTGACTTGAAACTGCGTACTTCTTTTGGTATTTTGGGTAACCAGTCTATTGGTACTTATGACCGTTTTACTGTTTACGAACTGTACAACAACTCTTACGCATACAACAACCAGACAGTATCGGGCGCAGGTTTTAAGTTAGGTAAGGATAATTTGACTTGGGAAAAGACCAAAACCTTCAACGTGGGTGTAGACGCTTCGTTCTTCAATAACGCTTTGAATGTGACGTTCGACTATTTCTACAAGCGTACGAGCGACATTTTAATGAAGCCCCTTGTGCCTTCGGTATTTGGTACGGATATGGCGATGGACAACATTGGTGAGATGCAGAATCAAGGTTGGGACCTCTCTATCAACTATCGTTTGAAAACGGGAGCCGCAAATCATAACTTCAACTTCAATCTTGGTGACTCTTGGAATGAAGTGCTGAAGTACCCTGGTCACGAAAGAATCTCACAAATAGAGGAGTTGAGCCGTATCACCCGTGAAGGATGTCCGTTGGAGTCTTACTACGGTTACAAGATGGACGGCTTTTTCCAAAGCTACGAGGAGATTGAGGCATCGGCTATTCCTGTAGGTGGAAAGGTACAGCCGGGTGACGTGAAGTTTGTAGACCGTAACGAAGATGGTGTCATCGACTCGAAGGATAAGTTTATCTTGGGTAATGCCTTCCCTCGTCTTACTTTCGGTTTCAACTACAATGTAGAATGGAAAGGATTCGATTTCGGTATGTTCTGGCAGGGTGTGGGCAAGCGTGACATGATGCTTCGTGGTGAATTGATTGAACCGTTCCACGCCAATTACTCTTATAATATCTATAAGCATCAACTGGATTTCTGGACTCCTACCAACACCGATGCACGTTGGCCGAGACTTACTGCCCCGGGTTCTACTTCCAACAGAAACAACTACGGAAGCGGACAAGGTTCCGACCTATTCTTGATGGATGGAAAATACCTGCGTCTGAAGAACTTGCAGATTGGTTACACATTCCCCAAAACATGGAGCCGCAAGGTGGGCATGGAAAAGGCACGTATCTATGTCAACGGACAAAACTTGCTGACTTTCAGTAATAACTCGTTTATTGACCCTGAATCTTCTGAGTTCGACTCTAAGATGGGTAATAGTGGCGCCAATTCTGGTAGAAACTATCCGACGCTCCGTTACTATGGTTTCGGTATAGACATTGAATTCTAAAAACAACAGATAACTATGAAACTAAAAAAATATATAGCTTTTGCCGGAATGGCTGTTCTGATGCTTTGCAGTTGCAACGAGATGGAGAACGCACCGACAAACAAATTTACGGATAACTCTTATTGGACTTCCACCACCAAAGCCCAGTATGTGGTGAATATGGCTTACAGCCAGATGTACAATGCAGGCCGTATGTGGAGCGATGAAAGTTTGAGTGACAATGCTTACGACGGTCGCAGTGTGGACGACCAACGTGCCATTCGCAAAGGTATGGCCACTCCCTCGCTCGACATCTTCAAGAATGAATGGAAAGACCTTTACGGAGGTATAAAGACCTGCCACGTGTTCCTTGAAAAGGTGGATCTGGTACCCAACATGGACGCATCTGTTAAAGCACGTATGATTGCCGAGATACGCTATATCCGTGCAAGCCTCTACTTCCGTCTGACTAACCTTTATGGTGCAGTACCTTTCTTTACGGAGGACATCACGCTGGAAGAATCGCGGAGTGTAAGTCGTACAGACCGCGAAACCATTATCAGCTTCATTCACCAAGAATTGGAAGACATCAAGGATGCGCTTCCCACTCGCGACCAATTGCCCGAAGAAGACAAGGGCAAAATTACTAAAGGTGCCGTTTGTGCTTTGCAGGCTCGTGTCTACTTGATGGATAGCGACTGGAACAATGTGATGCTTTATTGCGACAATCTGATGAACAAACAAGGCGAATATGGTACTTATGCTTTATTTCCTGATTATGCCGGGCTTTTTGATGAAGCCAATGAGTATAATGAAGAGATTATCATGGATCGTTCTTATGTACCCAATTTGATTACTTGGGGTGAGATGGTAGACATGATTCCTTTGTCAAGAGGCGGACGTGCCGTGAACCGTGTGCCGCAGCAATCGTTGGTAGACACTTATCTGATGCTTAGTGGAAAGACTATCAGTGAAGCCGGGACAGATTATAACCCTGCTTATCCTTACGATAACCGTGACCCACGTCTCACCGCTACTATCATTTATGATGGCTATGATTGGAGTGGCAATGTGGACGATGGCAGTAAAGACGTAGTCATCAACATTCGTCCGGGTTCGGGAACCGATGCCTACGATGGTGGTGGAAACGGCACTTCTACCGGTTATTTCACTCGTAAGTATTATAATCCGCAGGCTTCCGGTGATCAGAATTCCGGTATGAACATCATCACTATGCGTTATGCTGACATCTTGCTGATGTATGCTGAGGCTGTTCACGAAACAAGCGGTATGACTGAAGCGGTATGGAACAAGACCATCCGTCCCATCCGCGAACGTGCCGGATTCACTGCCGATGCAGCCTTGAACTTTCCTGCCGGAAAGAGCAAGGAAGAGATGAGGCAGATTATTCGCGACGAACGTCGTGTAGAAATGGCGATGGAAGGTTTGCGCTGGTATGATATTAAGCGTTGGAAGGCTGGCAACGAATACTTGTCGGGCAAGGTGCGCGGTGCAAGCTTCGTGGACGAGAATAAGCTTGACACTCGCAAGTTCGAAGAGGCAAGAGATTACCTTTGGGCAGTTCCTATCAGTGAAATCAATTTGAATCCCAATCTGGCACCTAACAATCCGGGATATGGAAATTAACGTGTATCTAAACTCATTAAAAACAATAGAACAATGAAAACAATATTCTCAACAATAGCTCTTTTTTCGGTAGTCCTCTTTGCTACGTCTTGTACGGAAGACATGGAATACAAGGATTCCAAAGTTTCCTCAGTAAATCAGTTGTATGAACCCACTGACGGCAAGGAAGTAGTCTTGCAATCGTCGGCCAGCGCCAGCCTGTTCTTTGAATGGGAGTCGGCCAAGGCTGAAGATAGCGGTGCCCCTCTTTATGAAGTGGTATTCGATAAAGAAGGTGGAGATTTTTCTAAGCCTATTTACAAAGTGCTTTCTGACAATGGCGGTTCTTTGAGCTATGCTACCATCAGCCACAAGACATTGAACAAGGTTGGTGCGGCTGCCGGATTGAACAGTGGTGAGACGGGTACACTTGTTTGGACAGTAATGGCTTCCAGAGGTTTGAATTCTGTAATGGCAAAGGAAAGCAAGAAGCTCACCATCACTCGCTTGGTGGGATTTGAAGAGATTCCGGCACAGCTTTACTTGACCGGAAGTGCTACTGAAGGTGGTATGGATGCTTCTAAGGCCGTGGCGTGTGCTTCACCCGAAAAGGATAAGTTCGAAGTCTTTACGAAGTTGGAAGGCGGAAAGACTTACAAACTGGTAGATAGAGCAGCCGAAGGTGCCAAGGTGTTTTATATCAATGGCAATAAGATTATGGAAGGCGAAGGCGAGACAACCGTAGAAAAGACGGGAGTTTATCGCATTGAGATGGATTTCTCCATTGCATCTGTAACCGTCAGGGAAGTAAGTAAGATGGAATTCTACTTCTGCCCGAGTGGTGCCGCAACTTTTGAATTGCCTTATGTTGGAAACGGTGTGTTCTGCGGTCAGGATAAAATTGAGTTCAAGCAAGAAGGATGGGGGCGCGACCAACGCTATAAGTTCTTGATGACTTATGCTGATGGTAGTATACAGTATTGGGGAACCAAGAATACTACAGACTCTAATCCTGGTGCGGCTACTCCCGAAGATCCTTATTTCTACATTATGGAGACTCCTGATAACCAATGGGATCAGAAGTGGAAACTGAACAATGAATTCGATGGTGCGGCCGATGGCCACAATCCGGGTGCCATCACCAAGATTAGTGTGATATTCAATGTGGAGAACTATACTCATAAAGTGGAATTGGCCAACTAATTTAAGGAGAGATTATGAAAAAAATATTATTTTGTCTGCCCCTGCTTCTTTTGGCACTTCAATCGTGCGAGATAGAAGATGAGTATATGTATGATAAGGGGCTTTACACCATAGATTGGGATGCGGCTGCCGACAGCAGTTCTGTGACCCTGATAGATCGTTTCTGGAATACGGAAGAGAATTATTTCAACTACGGGAATGACGGTTCAATCAAGGATTTCCATTATTGGCCGCAGGCTCATGCTATGGATGTGATGATAGATGCTTACAATCGTACCGGAGATAGCAAGTACAGCGACTTGTTTGACAAATGGTATGTCGGTATCAAGGCAAAGAACGGTGGCAGTTATTGGAACAACTTTTATGATGATATGGAGTGGATTGCTCTCACCATGATTCGCTTGTACGAAGTTACTGATGAAAACAAGTATCTGGAAACTTCTCAAGAGATGTGGAATGAAATCAAGACCGGTTGGAACGATTACGCAGGTGGTGGCATTGCTTGGACTCACGACCAGCTATGGAGCAAAAATGCTTGTTCCAACGGCCCTGCTGCTTTGATTGCTGCTCGTCTTTACCGTATTAACGGGAATCAGGAGGATTTGGATTGGGCTGTCAATATTTATAAATGGGAGCGTGAAAATTTATTTAACCCTGCTACCGGCGCCATCTATGATAATGTGAACGGTGAGACGGGTGAGTTGAGTACACTTTCTCTTTCTTATAACCAAGGTACATTCTTGGGTGCTGCTTACGAACTGTATAAGATCACAGGAGAAGAGTCCTATTTGAAAGATGCTCGTAAGGCTGCCAATTTCGCTATCAGTAATAGCAGCATGATAGATACTGGAAATAATTTACTTCGTGATGAAGGCGATGGTGACGGAGGTTTGTTTAAGGGTATTTTCATGCGTTATTATGTGCAGTTGATTATGGAACCGAATTTGGACCCCATATATAAGAAGAAATTCATCACTTTCTTTAACAATAATGCTGAAATCTTGTGGCGAAAGGGAATCAATAAACTTGATTTGCTGTATAATACTAACTGGGCAATGAACAATAGCGGCAACAACCATCTGACTACGCAGACAAGTGGTTGTACTTTGATTGAAGCCAAAGCTCTCTTTGAAAAGAGCCTGAAATAAGTTAGCAATTAAAAGTGTGTCGAAACTCAATCTGGTTATTGGGTTTCGGCACATTTTTTTTTAGAGCCAGTTTTAATTGGCAGTTATTTTGGAAATAATGTTTTTAGAGACAACAGTTTTTTATATAAAATAAACACAAAAGATGAAACAGAATCAATATTTATTTCTACTGTTCGCCCTGATTGTTCTGACGGGCTGTGGCGGTACGCAGAAGAAATTAACCGAATATGTCAATCCTTTCTTGGGTACGGCTACTTTGTGGGAGCCTGAGGACTTAGGGTATACGCGCAAAATAAAGTCACGTACATGGGGTGCGGAAACTTATCCGGGTGCTACCTTGCCCAACGCAATGGTGCAGCTCAGCCCCGTTACACAGTTTCGTAGCGGTGCGGGCTATCAATATGAGGACACTGTGATTTATGGTTTTTCACATACTGCTAAAGGGCATTGGAACTTGTTGCATGTCCCCATGTTGCCAGTGGTGGGAACTATCGCTCCGGGTAATTATTGCTCCGGGTTTAGTCACGAGAAGGAATCTGCGCATCCGGGGTATTACCAAGTTTATCTGGAACGCTATAAAGTGAACGCCGAGTTGACCAGTACCTTGCGTTGTGCCTACCATAAATATACTTTCGGCAAGGGCGACGATAAGTCATTATTGGTAGACATCCGCCGTTCTAATAATGATGTCCGTGATTGGAAGATTGAGAAGGTTGACGATAATACGTTCACGGGTTATCAAGATGGCGATGGTAAAATCTACTTTTACGCTAAGACCAACTATAAAATAGGCCAAGTGGAAATGGTAAAAGACGACAAACATGAGGTGGCTGTGCTGCGTTTTATCGACAGCAAAGGTGTTGAACCTTTGGAAGTGAAGGCTGGTTTCTCGTTTGTGAGTATAGAGAATGCTCAAATGAATTTGAAGGCCGAAATGTTGAACAAAAGTTTTGCACAAGTGGCAGAAGAAGCCGATGCGGCTTGGGAAGCACTCCTCTCCAAGATTCAAGTTGCAGGTGGCACGGAACGTGAAAAGAGATTGTTTTATTCTACTTTCTTCCATGCTTTTAAATGGCCGGCTTTGCGTAGCGATGTGAATCATGAATATACTGATGTCCGTGGCGAAGTAGTGAATAACGGCTTCCACTATTACACTGACCCTTCTTTTTGGGACGATTATCGCAACAAACTGGTACTCATAGGTATGATTTCTCCCGATGTGACTACTGACATCATTAGGTCTATTATTGACAAAGGTGAGAAGCGTGACGGCTACATGCCCACCTTCTTCCATGGTGATCACGCTTCCACTTTTATTTCTGGTTCTTGGTTGCGTGGTTTGCATGATTTCGATCTGGAGCGTGCTTATAAGTTGATTCTGAAAAATGCTACGGTGCCCGGTAAAGGAGGACGTCGCTATTTGGATGAGTATATGGAGCGAGGTTGGATTGCTGAAAAAGACACAGTGAATGTACCCACATGGGACGAATACAAAGGGGCTGTGACCAAGACCCAGGAATATGCTTACGATGACTATGCCGTAGCCTTGGTAGCCAAGGAGCTGGGAGATGAAGCCAACTACAAACTGATGATGGAACGCTCCAACAACTACAAGACGCTATTCGACCCCTCTACCGGCTTTTGGAGAGGTAAGATTGACGATGGTAGCTGGATTCAGGATTTCGATCCGTATTATCCCTATTACCAGTACATGTACCGTGAGGCCAATGCATGGAACGCCCTCTTCTTCGCCCCCCACGACCCCGAAGGCATGATTAAGCTCTATCCCAGTAAAGAGGCGGTGGAGGCTAAACTGGATTCCTTATTCAGCGAACCGTGGAGAGGTTACGAGGCCCACAACCTGACCGGATTCATCGGAAACTATTGCCACGGAAACCAGCCGGGACACAGCATTCCTTACACCTATTATTTCATAGACAAACAAGAGAAAGCCCAATGCATTCTTGACAGTCTGATGAACCACTACTATGACATGGGTGCCGACAAGCTGGCTTATGCAGGGATGGATGATGCCGGCGAGATGTCTTCGTGGTATGTGCTCAATGCTATTGGACTTTACACTTATTCGCCTGCCGATCCTGAATATATTGTTACTGTTCCCTTGTTCGATAAAGTGACGTTCAATCTGAATGGTCGTCCCTTTACGATTGTGAAGAAAGGAAGCGGCAAGAAGATTATTGACATTACTTATAACGGTAAAAAGATTGACGGTTACTTTATCACCCATGACCAACTGAGGGAGGGCAAGGAACTGGTGATTACTACGGAATAGATAAACAATGGAGTTATGAAAAGAAATATACTGCTTCTATTCACATTCTTTGCTTGCATTACTGTACAAGGGCAGACTCCGGTTCGTTTGGTTGATCTGAGGAGCGAACATCTTGACAGACCTATAGGTTTGGATAATCCCGTTCCACGCCTTTCTTGGCGGATGGAAGATGGTAGGCAGGGAGCTGTGCAGACTTCCTGGCGGATTGTGGTAGACGAAGACTCGTTGAATGTGGTCAATGGCTGTGGCAGGATGTGGGATAGTGGAAAGAACGATTCCCGTAATCAGCTTGTGGCCTATGCGGGCAAAAAACTGCAGCCTTTCACTAGATATTATTGGAAAGTAATCTGCAGCGACATGGAATATAAGGAGACTGCTTCTCCTGTCTCTTACTTTGAAACGGGCATGATGGGGATGCAACATTGGCAAGGTGCTTGGATTGGCGATGGCAAGGATATTCATTATGGGCCTGCCCCTTACTTCCGAAAAGAGTTCAAGACCGGCAAAAAGGTAAAGTCAGCGCGTGCTTATATTGCCGCTGCTGGACTATATGAGCTTTACATCAATGGCGAGAAGATAGGAGACCACTGCCTTGCCCCTCTCTATACCCGCTTTGATCGCCGCAACTTGTATGTGGCTTATGATGTGACTTCACAATTACAGAATGGTGACAACGCTATTGGCGTACTTTTGGGTAACGGCTGGTATAACCATCAATCCAAAGCAGTGTGGGACTTCGACCGTGCCCCTTGGCGCAACCGTCCCACTTTCTGTCTGGACTTGCGCATTACCTACACCGATGGAAGCGTGGAGACTATTCCCACCGATCTCAGTTGGCGGACAGCGTCGGGTGCAATCACTTTTAATAGTATCTATACTGGCGAGCACTACGATGCACGTCTGGAGCAGAAAGGATGGAGCACTCCGGAATTCGATGATTCCAAGTGGCGCGGAGTAGCCTATCGGAGTGTACCTTCTTCCAATGTCACTGCCCAGCAAGTACATCCCATCCGTAATGTAAAGATTTTCCCCGCCGTCTCTTTCCGCAAAGTGGACGAGAAAACATACATCTATGATTTCGGGCAAAATATGTCCGGTGTGACTTGTATTCATGTTTCGGGTGAACGGGGAACGGAGGTCAGAATCAAACATGGCGAACGCTTACATCCAAATGGCCGCCTCGATCTCTCGAACATTGATGTCTACTTTCGAGGCGATAAGGAGAAAGACCCTTTTCAGACGGACATTCTCATTCTGAGTGGAGAAGAGGATGAGTTCATGCCCCGATTTAATTACAAGGGATTTCGTTATGTGGAGGTAGTGGCAGATAAGCCTATTGAGCTTGACCAAAACAGCTTGATTGCTTACTTCATGCACAGTGATGTGCCGGCAGTAGGTAGCTTGGAATCTTCGAGTCCACTGATAGGCAAGCTGCTCCATGCTGCCAATCACTCTTACCTTTCCAATCTGATGGGCTACCCCACCGATTGCCCTCAGCGCGAGAAGAACGGTTGGACTGGTGACGGTCATTTTGCCATTGAGGCAGCATTTTATAACTTTGATGGAATTACCGTTTACGAAAAATGGTTGGCCGACCATCGTGACGAACAGCAGCCCAACGGAGTGCTGCCCGATATTATTCCAACTGGTGGATGGGGATATGGTACAGACAACGGGCTGGACTGGACTAGTACTATTGCCATCATCCCTTGGAATATCTACCTCTTCTACGGTGATAGCAAGCCCTTGAGCGATTGTTACGAGAGCATCAAACGTTATGTGGATTATGTGGAGCGTATCTCTAACAATCATCTCACTACGTGGGGGCGCGGAGACTGGGTGCCGGTGAAGTCAAAATCCAATAAAGAGCTGACTTCCTCGGTCTACTTTTATGTAGATACCAAGATTTTGGCCGCTGCTGCCAAACTCTTCGGCAAACAGGCCGATTACGAATATTATAATGCCTTGTCGGAGGAGATAAAGCAAGCTGTCAATGATAAGTTCCTGAATCGAGAAACAGGCATCTATGCCGAAGGTTCACAAACCGAATTGAGTGTTCCCTTGCAATGGAAGATTGTGCCCGAAAAGTTGATAGGAAAAGTGGCAGCTAACTTGGCACATAAGGTAGAGGAGGACGGTTTTCACTTGGATGTGGGTGTATTAGGAGCTAAAGCTATTCTGAATGCACTCAGCGAAAATGGTTATGCTGAAACAGCTTATAAGGTGGCTGTACAGGACACTTATCCTTCATGGGGTTGGTGGATGGTGAACGGTGCCACTACGCTGCTCGAGAACTGGGATTTGCAGGCTACTCGTGACATCTCGGACAATCATATGATGTTCGGTGAAATAGGTGCTTGGTTCTACAAGGGGCTGGGAGGTATTTTCCCTGATCCCGCGCAACCTGGTTTTCAAAACATTCTGCTCCGTCCCCATTTCATAAAGGGATTGAAACGGTTTGAAGCTCGTCATCGGTCGCCTTACGGTGAAATTGTTTCTCGCTGGGAATGGAAAGGGAAATGTGTGCATTATGAAGTTACAGTGCCCGCTAACAGTACAGCTACACTCACTTTACCTGACAAGGCCGAGAATGTACGGGTGGTGGAACTGGCGGCAGGAAGATATGAGTTTATTGTAAAGTGACCTTGTACTTCATTTATGCTTGCAAATATGTAATTAGCGGGTTTGCCACGTTGTTGTGGCATAACTCGCTAATTTTTATAGTCGGTATGTTAAGGGATGGCTTTTTCATTCTTATAGCCTGATCTTTCCCTCCAACCGTATATCTTCCGACGAAGCCCCTATCAGCAGCTTCACCGTTCCGGGTTCTACAACGAACATCTGCTTTCCTTCGTTCCAATAGCCGAGCTCCTCTTTGGGAACGGTAAGCGTCACTTCCCGGGTTTCGCCGGCCTTGATGGGGATACGCTTGAAGGCGCGCAACTGCTTGGAAGGACGTTCCACTTTGGAGTCCGGATAGCTGGCATAGAGCTGTACGACTTCTTCTCCGTCGCGTCCGCTGGTATTCTTCACTGATACCGTCACGCGGATGTTCTTCTTGTCTTGCTTGACGGATTCAATCTTCTCGTACGTAAAGTCGGAATAGCTCAGACCATAGCCGAAAGGATAGAGCACAGGGCCTTGGTGGTACATATACGTACGTCCGTTGCGGATGTCGTAGTCCATCATGTCGGGCAGGTCGATGATGTCTTTCACCCACGTCTGTACGGTACGTCCGGCTGGATTTACCTTGCCGAAGAGTACGTCGGCCAGTCCGTTGCCCTGCTCCTGGCTGCAGTGGGTGATGTGAACGATGGCAGGCACGTGCTCCTGGCTCCAGTTGATGGTGTAGGGGAAACTGCTGACGAGCACCAGTATGGTATTGGGATTGGCTTTGAGCACCAGCTTCACCAAGTCTTCATCGGGCAGCATCAGCGATTTGCGGTCCACGGCTTCGCGGCCGTCACTGGGGACGGGAGAGAACTTCCAGTCCGCACGTGTGCCGTAAGGATGGTTTCCTACACATACAATGGCGATGTCGGCGGCTGCGGCAGCCTTTTCCGCCTGGCCCATGCGGTTGTCTTCGGCGTGGATGATTTCGGTTCCTTCTTTCACAGCATTGCGTATGCCACTCAGAATCGTTGTTTCGTAAGGCGGGGTACCACTATACCAGTCTTGTACGATTTTGTCCGAATACGGGCCTATAACGGCTATTTTACGCAGCTTTCCGGCATCGAGTGGCAGGAGATTCTTGTTTTTCAATAATACCACGGACTTGGCGGTGACTTCCCGTGCCAGCCTGCGGGCTTCTGCTGTCATGAAAGGCGGTGCCTGCGTACTGTCCTTTCCGATGGAGAGATAAGGGTTACGGGAGTGGTCCCCGTCCAGCAAGCCAAGCTTGAGGGCGACGAAGATGTTCCCGCGGATGGCTTTGTCAATGTCGGCTTCGGTCAGCAATCCCTTTTCCAGCGCTTCCTTGACGTAAGGAACGTATACGTCGAGAAACTGTCCTGTGGTGGCTTTTACTACGGCAGCGGCACCCTCCGCAAAGCTTGGAAAACTCTTGTGCGCTTCAATCAGCAGTTTCAGGGCACCGCCGTCCGTACAGATGATACCGTTGTTGCCCCATTGCTTGCGGGTAATCTCTTTGAGGCAGGGATGGATGGACATGGGGATGCCGTTCCAACTGTTGTAGGCGGCCATGAAGGCGCGGCTGCCTCCCTCGGTGATGCCTTTATAGAAAGGATAAGCGTAGTATTCATGGAACAGCCGCGTGTCGAAGTCGGAGGAAGTGCTGTCCCGTCCGTCCTCGTTACTATTAGCAAGGAAGTGTTTCATCAGAGAGGCAGTTTTCCAGTAGCGGGGATGATTGCCTTGCAGGCCGCGTACGCTGGCAATGGTGAGTTGGGCGGTGAGGAAAGCATCTTCTCCGAAACTCTCCTCGGTACGTCCCCAGCGCGGGTCGCGGGCAAGGTCGGCATTCGGAGCGCGCATCACGAGGGCATGACGCTTGTTACCGGTGGTCTGCATGTAGTAGCGGGCTTCTTCAGCGGCTTGTTCCGCTACTTTCTGCACCAAATCGGTGTCCCATGTGGAGCCCAGACCGTAGGATTGGGGGAATATGGTGGTGGGGCAGTCTGTGGGGACTACTTTCCCATCTTCCGTTCTTTGGCGTCCGCCCCACATGGCAGGCCCGCCGAGGGTCAGCCCGTGCAGTCCTTCGTAGTGTCCGCAACGGGGAATGTTGAGGCGGGGGACACCGAGGTCGGTGGAAAGAAGGTTTATCTTTTCATCCAATGTCAGGATGGAAAGAAGATGGTCTACGCGCTGTTCGTCGGTGAGCGTGGTATCTTGGAAGGCTTGTGTTTGTTGTGCGCTTGTCTGCAGGCAAAGCAGCAGAGAGAAAATGAGGAGTAGTGACTTGTTTCTCATGGTTCATTAGGGTTTAATGGATTCAATGTAGTGAGTTGTCATAGCAAACATTCTTGGTTGTTATCTCAATCTATACCTTTTGTCTGCACGAGATGTGCATCTCGTACATGAAAGGATAGGGGATTATGGGATGGACATTCGTTGCAACCGTCCGTCCTGCGGCAGACAGAGCAACCCTTCGGCTTTCTTTTCGTCTGCCAGATACTTCTTCCACGTAATCTTGTCCCACTTCATTTGGTCTGTGCATTGTGCCACGGGGATATGGGGGATGGCCGAACCGTCCTTTACAAGAATGATGATGGGCAGGGTGCCGCACTCGATATGGTTCCATCCCGGAGCATACACCTTTCCGGTCTGGTAGTCTATCCATTTCTGCCGTCCGGGGAGGTAGACATCCCGTCCGCTGCCCTCTTCGAGCATGGGTGCCACGAGGAGATTGGAACCGAACATGTACTCGTCCTCTACCAGCCATGCACCCGGGTCGTCGGGATACTCCAGCAGCAGGGCGCGGAGCATCGGCCAGCCGTTTTCGGTGCACTCTTTGGATTGTGCATATACGTAGGGCATCAGTTTGTACTTCAGTTCGGCACAACGGCGGAAATAGTCTGTGAACTCTTTCCCGTAGTACCACGGCTCGGTGGGAGGTGCTCCGTGCACGCGGCTGTGGCTGGTGAGGAAGCCGAAGGGCAGCCAGCGGCGGTAGAGGCTTTCGGGGCTTTGGGTCACGAAGCCGCCTATGTCATTGCTCCAGAAGCAGAATCCGCTCAGTCCGATGGAGAGGCCGCTGCGGATGGTTCCCTCGAAACCGGTTTCGGTAGTGGCGGCGTCACCGCCCCAGTGCAGCGGGTAGCGTTGTGAGCCTGCCCATGCGGAACGTGCCCAGATAATGTTTTCGCCGTGTATCTTCTTGATTACCTCGGCCACGGTCTTGTTGTAGCGCAGGGGATAGAGGTTGTGTTCGTATAGTCCGCTACGGCCGTTGGCATAGATGGCATCCAGTGGGGCACCTTCGCCGAAGTCTACTTTGATGGCGCCTACACCCATTTCAATCAGGTTGCCGAGCTTCTTTTGATACCACTGCACGGTTTCGGGGTTGGTGAAGTCCAGCACCACGTCCTCGTAGGGGAGCTGTCCCTTGCCGTTGCGCACGTACAGACCGCGTTCTACCAACTCAGGGAAGAACTTGTTTTTCGGAGTGAAATAGGGAAGTTGCCAGAGGCAGGTGCGGAAACCTTGTGACCTCAGGTCGGTGAGCATCTGCCGGGGATTGTCGAAGCGGTCGGCGGCAAAGGCGTAGTCGCATTGCCAGTCCACGCTGAACCAGCCGGTATCGAAGTGGATGACATCGCTCGGTATCTTGTTCTCACGCAGTTTCCGGGCTACGTCGCGGCCCTCTGCTTCGCTGAAGTAGGTGATGCGGCTCATCCAGGTGCCGAAGCTCCACAAGGGGGGCATTTCGGGCCGTCCTACCAGTGCGGTGTATTCGCTCAGCATCTCCTTCGGCGAACCTAGGAAGATGAAGATGTCCATCGCTTCGTCTGCCATGAAGAGTTTGGTGGCTCCGATGTAGGAACAGCCGAAGTCGCAGGTCACGGGGGCGGAAGTGTGCATGAACATGCCGTAGCCACGGTTGCTGAAGAAGAAGGGGATGGGCTTGTACATGTCCGGGGTTTCGGGGCCCTGCGGGTCGGTGACAAAGAGGTTGACCTTCTGCCCGGCCTTGTTCAGTGCGGTGGCGGACTCGCCGCAACCGTAGATTTTCTCGTTCGGCGCGAGGCTGAATACGGGATTGATGCTGCGTGAGTTGTCCGAGCCGCGCTTGATGAAGCTGAATGGAGGTACCTTGACCTGCGTAGAGTCGTTGTCGCTCCAGCAACGGGTCTGTGTCAGCAGGCGTCCGTCGGCGTCTTTCAGTACCAGACGCCAGGGATAGTTCTGGATGAGCAGGCTGCCGTATCGGGAGGTGTACAGCGTACCTTTGTCCGTCTTCTCGGCTTTCCAGAAGGAGCGTCCGTCGGCGGGCTTTCCTATGAGCATGGGGTCGTCAGCATCTTCTTTCGGCACGATGGGCGAGGTGAGCATACGGATGCGGAGGGTACGTTCGCTGACCGGCTCGACGGTGAACGTCAGTTGCGGGTTATTGTCGTAGGCGGTCTCCGGGAAGTCCAGCGACTGGAGGGGCTGGTGCAGGTAAGTGTTTGCATTGAATGCCTGGCGGGGCATCAGTTGCTGGCGTTTCCACTGGACGGTTCCTTTACCGGTGGAGGTGTCGAACGATACCAGACTGTCGGCGAAGAAATAGGTGTTGCTGAGGTCCAGAAAATCCTGGCTCATGTCTTTCGACTGGGAAAGCAGGTATTGCACGCCGGCATTTGTTTTCAGTTGGGCATGCGCGGGCGGGGTGGCAGTTGCTGCCAGCAGCATAAAAGCTGCCCCTTTCATCAGTTGTCTCTCTTTCATGATAAATATATGATTTACGGTTACTGTTTCGATGCCGTAAAAGTAGAGAAATCCACACAGATGAAAGGGGCAGGTATGTTGCTTATGTGGGGCTGAAATGTTTATTTTGCTTCTATTTGTTTCCTTTAAGGATGCCGGTGTCCGTATCTTCGTTCTGTATGCGCTTGGCGGCAGTCTTGCGTTTTCGTCCGAAGTCCATGCCGTAGGTCACTTTCACCAGCAGCATACGCGAGGTTTCGTTGACGTATTGGTAGCTGGTATTCCCGGCCCGGCGGTTCCAGTTTTCGCTGCCTATGCGGTAGTTGTCCATGAAGGGATTGTTCATGGCAAGGGTAAGGCTGAAACGCTTCTTGAAGTAGGTCAGAGCGATGTCGTGCAGGTCTTCGCCCAAGGCCAGCGTTTCGCCGTAGAGGGTGGGACGGTGGGTGCGCAGGTTGAAGGTGAGAGCCATGCACTTGTAGGCAGCTTGGGCGTTGACCACGGCGTAGAGGTTGCAGTGCGTGTGGTGGTAGTCGGCGGCGCGGCTGTCAAAGTAGTCCATGCCGAGGGCGGCACGCAGCGAAATCAGTCCGTGCATCAGCTGGTAGCGGAATTCGTATTCGGCGTTCCATTTCTGCCAGCTGTCCTGGTTGGCCATCTCGCGTACAAAGAGGTTCTGCTCCTGCCGGGTCTGCTCCATGATGGGGTTGTTGCGGTAGTGGAAGCTGAGGTTGAGGGCGGTGCTCCAGTCGGTGCGGTGGTAGTCTAGGGTCAGCCGGTTGCGGTATTCGGTGGAAGGGGTGAGCAGGGCATTGCCGCGGCGCAGCTGGTAGTAGTCCAGTTGCTGCTCCACGCAGCTCAGCTCGGCCAGGGTGGGGGCGATGCTCTCCACGCTGCCCCGATATCGGATGGTGAAGCGGTCCGAGGGGGTGAATCCGGCACGGAGGATGGGGCGCAGCAGCAGGCGATGGTAAGACTGCTCTTCTTGGCTTGCCCGGAGGTAGCTGCCGCCCATACCTACGGACAGGTTCCATTTTTCCATCTTGCGGTTCCATTCGGTGTAGAGGTAGAGTTCTGAGTTGTGCAGGCGGTTCTCCGTGTTCTCGGTGCCGAAGTAGCGGTTGTTGGCGTAGCCGTAGGTCTGCTTCAGGCCGATGCTCCACGTGTCGGTGGGGGAGGCGGACTTCTCGTAGAGGGCTTCAGCGATGAGGGCGTACTTCTTGCCGTCCACGTTGTTGCTGAGGCGACTCAGGGGAGAAGAGGCATTGTCTTGGCTTATCAGATAGTCCAGGCGGCTGTCGGTGTCGGTGTAGCTGCCGGTGAAGTCGAGGATGAGCGTCTGTCGGCGGGGCAGGTTGTGTTGATAGTAGAGGTCGAGGGCGGTTGTGGCGGAGTGGTCGCGGCTGTGGTTGAGCAATTCCAAGGGGGAAGTGGAGAGTTCGGGGTTGTAGAGGCGGCTGTCCAGTTCGGACTTGGGCGTGTTGAGGTACTTGCCGCGCAAAGCCACGTTCAGCATCCGGTTGTCCGCTTTTAGGTAATTGTAGTTCAGGGTGAGCCAGTGGTGGTTATAGCGCAGGCGGCCGGGGATTCCTTCTTCTTGCTGCAGCACGTGGCGGTTGTCGTCGAAGAGGTATTCTTCGCGGTTCTCGTTGTAGAACTCTTTGAAAGCGGCATGTTGCATGTCGTAGTTTACGCTCCACTCCGATGCCTTGTGGTTGTATTTCCCGGAAACGCGGTTCACGCCATATACTGTGTTCACGGCCTCCATCAGGTCTGCCATGAATCCGCCTCCCTGCATGCTCTGTTTCAGCTTGTAGTTGATGACGACGGCTGCATCCTTGAAGCGTGCGCCGGGATTGTCGTTGTGCTCCACACGCGCCACTTCATCGGGCTTCAGGGCAAGGATGTCCTTCAGTTCCACAGGACGGCCGTTGATGCAGAAGACGGGAGTGCCGCCGCCCGATACTTCTACAGTGTTGAATAGACTGTTCACTTGCAGGCCGTTGAGCTGCATCTTCTCCAACAGTCCCAGTGCGTTGGTGGAAAGCTGCTTCTGCTGTGCGGTAGGGAAATAGATGTTCCGGTCGCCGCGCCGGAGGCAGGGAGAGGCTTGCACTACGACTTCTTGGGTTTCTACGTCTATCAGCAGACTGTCCTGATGATAGGTTTCTGTCATTTTCTGTGCGTGTGCGGCAGCGATGGTTGCTGCCAGTGCGAGGAGGATAAGTACGATTCTTCTGTTCATATAACTTTGCTTTTTAGTTTTTCGTTTTGAAATCCGTTGGCAAAGCTATGGATGAATCCCGGTAGGGGCAAGAATGTGGGACAGACGACGGCTGAAGGTGATGTGTGACGGCTGTTTGGGACGAATGGAGGGATGAATGGACTTAAATACGGATGCTCCGGTAGATGGCTGCGGCGTATTGGCGCGATACGGGGACTTGCTCTTTGGTGGCTTTCAGGGTCAGCCGATAACCTTGTCCGTTACCCGATACATGCTCTACGTGGGCTATATTCACAATGTAGGCTCGGTGGCAGCGCATGATGCCTTGCACTCCTTGCAGTTGTTCTTCCATCTGCTTCAGGGTGCAGCGCAAGGCTTTGTGTACTTCTTTTCCCTCATATAGATAGTGCACGAGGGCATAGTTCCCGTCCGACTCCACGAAGAGTAGTTCTGCAGGCGATTTCAGTTCCACTGTCTCCCGGCTGTTGCCTTCCAAATGCAGAGGGCTGTCGGCTGTTTTAATGTGTTCGGGGGAAGCGGCGCTTTCCGCGGAACCGGAAGCAGTGGGGTTACCGGAAATTCTGCAGGCTTCGGAGGAGGCTTCTTCCGGCATCTGCAGGTTCTGTTTCTTCTTTTCCTTGGCCAGTGCCTCGTTCAGTTCCATTACCTCCTGCAGGCGCTTGGCAAGCTGGCGGCTGTGTTCCATATAGTAGCTGAACAAAGTGAGGAAGAAAGAGATGATGAGTGTATATCCGCTGTTTATCCAGAACGCTTTCAGCGTGAAACGTCCGTCGGGATAAAACCAGCCTTGCCGGATGTCTCCGGCGTAGGCCCATGCAGAATAGCAACAGATGAAAGCTCCCATAATGGGGCAGATAAGCAGTCCGACGGCAATGTTGCGTTTGAAGTCCCATTCTTCCCGTCGCGGCATTCGCAGCGCGTAGGTTGTCAGCAAGCTCGCCAGCAGATAGGTGATGGCAGACAATACGGCATAGCCCACGATGATGGGGTACTTGTAGTGCTCCACCCGGTCTATGCCGAAGGGCTGTAGCAGCACCATGATAATGATGCATGCCACTCCGGTGTAGAGCGCATAGAAGAAGGGGCCGTGTTTCATTTCTTCTTCCCGTAGAAACACATGAAATACACCCCGATAATCACAAACGGGATACTGAGCCACTGGCCCATGTTCAGCGTCATGTTGTCCTCAAAGTTCACCTGGTTTTCTTTCAGGAACTCGATGAAGAAACGGAAGGTGAAAATCTCCGTCAGGCAGAGTCCGAAGAAGAAACCGCGGTGATAGGGCAGGGAGGCTTCGGCCTGCAAGGTGGTTGATTTCCGCTTGGTGGTGCTGAAATCTGTTTCAAGTTTGCTCTCTTGTTTCTTCTGCCCGCGTTTGTATAGCCAGACCATTCCCAAGAAGAAAATGAAGTAGGCGATGGCTTCGTAGAGCTGTGCCGGATGGCGGGGCAACATGTCTTCTCGTTCGAAGATGAATGCCCAGGGCACGTCGGTCGGTTTGCCGATGATTTCGGAATTCATCAGGTTGGCAAGGCGGATGCAGCAGGCGGTGATGGGAGTGGCAACGGCTATCATGTCGAGCACGTCCATGTAGTGCATCTTCGTCTTGCGGCAGTACATCCAGAGGGCGATAATCAGGCCCAGCGTGCCGCCGTGGCTGGCAAGGCCGGTGTAACCCGTCATTTTCCATCCTGCGGCGGTCTGCTTGATGGGGAGAATCATTTCAACGAAGTGGTCTTGGTAGTAGGCCCAGTCGTAAAATATGCAGTGGCCCAGTCGTGCGCCTATCAGTATGCCGAAGAAGCAATAGAAGAAAAGAGGTTCGAATTTCTTTTCGTCTATTTTGCGGTCGCGGTACTGGTGTTGCACGATAAGGTAGGCAAAAGCGAGGCCGATAATCCATAACAAACCGTAGTAGCGGATGGATATGCCGAAGAAGTTGAATAGTTCGGGGTCGGGGTTCCAGTTGATGGTGAGTAGTGATAGCATATTTATGAAGAATTAAATTACTGAATTACGGGGTTGTTCGGGACAAAGGTATGAAATTATCTCGTTTGGCAGTTCATTGTGGCAGTTTATTTGAATTTCTCCGCCACCATCCTATACGTCGGCACCTCAATCCCTTGTGCCTCTGCAGCCGTAATCATGTCGAACAACAAGCCTTGTACTTCGCTCTGATGCCCTTTGGCCATATCTTTCTGCATGGAGGCGGTACTTTCGGGGGCGAGTTTGTCTATTACTTTGAGGTTATACTGCACGATGTCTTCCTTAAATTCTATACCCAACTTCCTGCCCAAAGCTGCACTCTCTTGTGACAGTCCGATAAAGGTGTCGCGCACTTTGCCCGGTTTCTGGACTTCGCCCATAGGTACGTCGTAATAGGCTCCGGTGACGGCCATAGCAGAAATGAAGGACCACTTGACGAATGTGTCCCGGTTGATGTCGTCGGAGATTTCGGCTTTGATGCCGCTTTCCTGCAAATCGCGTTGCACGGCTTCCAATGTTTCACGGGAAACAATCGTGCCGCGGTGTGCTCCGTAGACGAGCCGGAAAATCTTTCCCATCTGCGTGATTTCTCCCCGTCCGGATACGAATCCTACGATGTAGATGCAGCCGTCGAGCACTGTGACGCCGGGGACCAACCGTTGGATACGGGGACCGGTTCCGTAAACATTCAGGATGGGGATTACCACTGTACGCTCGTGTGAGGCACGTTTGATGAGTTCCGTAATGGAGTCTACGGAATAACCTTTGACGCAGACGAAGATAACATCCGCTTTGCCTTGGAATTCTTCTGCGGTAAATGTCGCCACTTTCAGACAATGTTCACCTTTCAAATCGGAGTGCAGTTGCAGACCGTTCCCGCGTATGGCGGCAAGGTGTTCGCCGCGTGCAATGCAAGTGACGTCTTTGCCGGATAATGAAAGAAAGGCGGCGATGCTTCCGCCTACGCCGCCGGTACCTGCTATGAGGTATTTCAGATTACTGTTTGCCATTTGTTGTGTATGGTTTATTGAACGTAGTTTTCCTTTTCCATATAGTAAAGCCCTTCGCCCCGGTCACCGTTCTCCATGTCTTCCAGCTCTACTTTGAAGATACGGTAGGGAAGGTCTTTTCTGGGATGCTTGGGCATGTCTACTGTCAATAGATAGGCGTTGCCATATTCGTTGCTGTCGAAATATTCTTTTATTTCCTGCTTCATCAGCACGGGGACTTTCTCGCCGTCTATCCAGACGGTGACTTTCAGTTGCCCGGGGCGGGGAGCCATCTGGCATTCTTTGGCTTCTTCGTTTTGTTCTTGTTGCTCAATGTCACTCAGGTTTTCACCGTGTACCAATGACTCGGGCTTTGTTTCTTTCATCCATTGGTAGGTACGTGTCAAGCTCATGGGACGGACGTATATCTGATAAGTAGGCATGGCTCCGGGGATGCGGAAAGCACGCAGGCCATAAGCTTCCATACGATGATAACGTATGTCGAGTGTAGTGTCGCGGTCGGCGATGAAATCCCAGGCCCAGAATTCCAGGCGGTGTTCAGTCTCGGGCAGCCCGCTTTTCATGGCAATGTGTGCATAGGAGGGCAGATAAATAGAGGCTGCACTTTGATATTTCCCTTTGGGTATACGGGCCGTGTAATGCCCGTCTTTGTCGGTTATGGCTTCTATGATGTCATTGAACTGCGGGTTTTGCCACCAGATGCTGGCACTGTCTATCGGCTGTCCGTTGTAATCAGTCACCCGTCCGTGAATGGTTACTGAGTCTTGCTGTTGTGCATAAACGGCAGTACAGGACAATAAGAATAAAAGGAAGATAATCTGTTTCACAGTATTGTTATTGTATGGAGTTTATTAGAAAATGGCAATGTACAAAGAAAGTACATTGCCATCTGGAATGAATATCATTACACATTGAACCTGAAGTGCATGATGTCCCCATCCTGCACCACATACTCCTTGCCTTCCACACCCAACTTTCCGGCTTCGCGCACGGCTGCTTCGCTGCCATACTTGATATAATCCTCATACTTGATGACCTCTGCCCGGATAAACCCTTTCTCGAAATCCGTATGGATAACGCCGGCGCATTGCGGCGCTTTCCATCCCTTGCGATAGGTCCATGCCTTTACTTCCATCTCTCCGGCAGTGATGAAGGTTTCGAGATTCAGCAGGCTGTAGATAGCTTTAATCAAGCGGTTACAACCGCTTTCTTTCAGTCCTAGGTCTTCGAGGAACATCTGTTTTTCCTCGTATGTCTCCAGTTCGGCAATATCGGCTTCGGTCTGTGCGGAGATGATGATGAGTTCCGCATCCTCGCCCTTGATGGCTTCGCGCACCTGTTCTACGTACTGATTGCCGCCGGCGGCGCTGACATCATCCACGTTGCAGACGTACAGCACGGGTTTGGTGGTGAGCAGGAACATCTGCTTGGCACATTGTTCCTCGTCGTCGTTCTGCGGGATGACGGTGCGGGCGCTTTGCCCTTGTTCCAAGGCATCCTTGTAGCGGAGCAGGAGTTCGTACTCTATCTTTGCCGCCTTGTCGCCACCCACCTTGGCTATTTTCTCTACGCGCTTGATGCGGTTTTCCACGGTTTCGAGGTCTTTCAGTTGCAGCTCTGTGTCGATGATTTCCTTGTCGCGTACGGGGTTCACCGAGCCGTCCACGTGGACGATGTTGCCATTGTCGAAGCAGCGCAGCACGTGGATGATGGCGTCACACTCGCGGATGTTGCCCAGGAATTGGTTGCCGAGTCCTTCACCTTTGCTGGCGCCCTTCACCAGTCCGGCAATGTCTACGATGTCGCACACGGCGGGTACGATACGCCCCGGGTGAACCAGCTCGGCGAGCTTCGTCAGTCGTTCGTCGGGTACGGACACTTGCCCCATTTGGGCGTCGATTGTACAGAACGGGAAGTTTGCCGCTTGTGCCTTTGCGCTGCTCAAGCAGTTGAAAAGAGTGGATTTTCCTACGTTGGGAAGGCCCACGATACCAGCTTTTAATGCCATAGTGTTATCTCGTTTTTTAGTTATTGTTCAGTTAATTGGATGCAAAGATAGTGCAAACCGAAGGCAGAATGAAATGAACGCGTTCATTTTTTATGCTGAGGTGCGGCCTATCTTCACTTTTTTAAGCAAAGATAGTACTTACCGGGGAAAGTGGGTGTGTTAATTTGCATTAAAAGCACGAGAGTAAAATGATAAATTGATAGTTTTGTCGCAATTATAAATTTAAGTATCATTCTATAAATCAATGCGATTATGAAAAACAAAGTAAGAAAAATTCTGATGATTTTCTCTTGTCTCATCGGTCTGTCTTTTACATTATCTGCACAGAATCCTTATCTGCCGCTTTGGGAATTTATTCCTGATGGTGAGCCCTATGTGTTTGAGGATCCTGACTGTCCCGGCAAGTACCGTCTTTATATTTATGGTTCGCACGATAATCTCAAGTGGATGTATTGCGGACGTGACCAAGTGGTGTGGTCGGCACCCGTAGAAGACTTGACCCGTTGGAGATATGACGGCGTGATATTTAAAGTCAATGAGTCGCCCGAACTGTATAAACTGAATGCTGATGGAACCGACGACGTGCTTTTTGCTCCTGACGTGACAGTAACTACCGATGCCGATGGTAAGAAAACTTATTACCTTTTTCCGAACAATCAAGGTGGCGGACGCAATTCCATGATTGCCAAAAGCGACCGTCCCGATGGCCCGTTTACGGTATGCAACTGGCATAAGGAGCGTCCTCGCGAGACTTTCGGTTGTTTGGGATTCGACCCCGCAGTGTTTGTCGATGATGATGGACGTGTGTATGGTTATTGGGGATTTGGCATTTCGCATGGCGCGGAGTTGGACCCTGCTACCATGTGCACGGTAAAGCCGGGTACCGAAGTGGTGGAGAACATGATTTCAGGCTATCGGCAGGAAGGTATATTCCGCTTCTTTGAGGCATCCTCCATCCGCAAGATTGAGGATAAGTATGTGTTTATCTATAGCCGTACTACCGCTGAGGGTGAAGATGGCTTGCCAAACGCCAGCAATTATACGTTGGCCTATGCCTACAGCGAGCATCCTTTGGGCCCCTGGACCTATGGCGGAACAATCATCGATGCGCGGGCGCGCGAATATGATGAAAAAGGCAATGTGATAGCTTCTGCCATGCCCGGTGGAAATACGCATGGCAGTATCTGTAAGATAGGCAAGCAATGGTACGTGTTCTATCATCGCCAGATAGGTACTGATTGCTATGCACGCCAGGCTATGGTGTCGGCCATTGATGTAAAGGTGGAAAAAGGAAAAGGCGGGAAAGTTGTGATTTCACGCGGGGAATTCAACTCTGAGGGTTTCCTTCTTGAAGGGCTCAATCCTATGCAACGCATCTCGGCCGGACTGGCTTGTTGGCACACCAATCCCGGAGGTATCAAAGAGGTTTATCCCCATTATGTCTACACGGGGTCTTACATCCGGCCTGTGTACCGGGATAATAATCCCTATGCCGGCGATAACAACCACAAAATCCCGTTCGCTCCGGTGGTGAATAATACAAGCGGGTCGATTGTAGGATATAAATACTTGAATATGAATGCCGTTCCGCAAGATAAGCCTTTGCAGATGCAGTTAAGGTTGAAGGCTGAAGATACCGACGGACGCATCCGCATCATGCTGGGTAGCCCTTGGACAACAAAAGGTGGTGTAGAGATAGGACTTGTGGATGTGAAGGCTGGCAGCACTTGCAGGGAGTTCTATGCTCCGCTCTCTATTCCGGCAAAGCTGCATAAGGGAAAGCAGCCGCTCTTCTTTGTCTTCGAATCAGAGACCGAAGGCCAGTCCATCTGTGAGTTTTATGATTTCCTCATGTTGCCACGCCCATAAGTCTTTATACTTATGGAGGCGGATACTTATCTTGTGAGACCTTCTAAATAGAGCTATTGTATTAGTTCACAGTACAGAACACTTTGTTACACCCCGTCGGAACAGATTGTTTCTCTTGTATGAAACGACTTGTTTCGACGGGATAAAACGATTTGTTCCGTTATAGGAAACACTTTGTTTCCTTATAGAGAACACTCTGTTCCATTATAGGAAACAAACCGTTTCCATAGTCGGAAATGAAATGGGGTATATGCTTCATTGATACCGCTATTGCTTTTCCTCCTCGAATATTCGGTTGAAAACTTGCCGCAGTCGTCCTTCGTCTGCGATAATGGCTTGGAGCTTCTTCAGCTGTTCCGCATTCTTCCCCTCGGGAAACCAAAGCTTCAGATAACCGCCGGGTGCATATTTTGCCATGAGATGCTGATGGAATCGCTGGTAGTGCCACTCCTTGTCGGCGGCAGGATTCTGTTTCAAGCCGTATTGGACGGTGCGGCGCAGGGTGATGTCCGGGTCGATGATACGGTCCGCTTCGGCAACAATCTTGCCGTAGATGCTACGAGGTTCGTGGTCTGTGGAGGCCCGGTGGTCCTCTACGGCTTCTTTCATGAGGAGGATTTCCGTGTCGGAGAACCATTGCCGCAGGGTGGAGTCCGCCATCAGTATCTCGCCGGAGACAAGGTGGTGGGTGGCGCGGTCGCGGCACAGTCCCGTGTCATGGTAGGCGGCAATGACGTATGCCAGGCGTTCGTCCGCTTCGGGATATTGCCGGGCGAGGGCAAGGCTTTCTTCGATGACGGTGCGGACGTGTGAGAGGTTGTGTGCCTTATCAAACTCCTTGTACCGGGGAATGATTGCTGTCTCGATATAGGTAATGAGGGTCTCGGGTATCATGTGGCATTCCTTTTTAGGAGGCGAAGATATAATAAAAGAGCCGGAATGTGCGAATCATTCCGGCTCTTTTATGAAAGGTTTCGGTTATTGTTGTTAGGAATAAGATTTCTTACTTTAAGAGAGAGTTTGTCAATTACATGTTAGGGTTGTCCATGATTACTGTCATCTCGGGAACCAGTATGTATTCGCCTTTCTTGTTGTTCCATTTGTAGTATGTGGTAGTCATCGTCTTGCCTTGGTATGCATAGCGGATGCACATGTCCTTGCCCCATGTATTCTTGGTGCTGTTCCATTTCAGGGCTTCGCTTTCCGTCATGCGGTTCTGGTCGTCGTACTTATAATTGTACTTCATATAGTTGGCAAGCGTGTTTCCGTCCATCTTGTATACGGTCTCTGCCACCTTCATGCCATTTACTTCTTCCGAATTGTAAATGAGGTTGCTCTTATTGTCGGCTGAGGCATTTAATCCGCAAACTAAGAGAAGTGCTGAAACAATCACTGTTTTTAAAGATACTTTTGCTTTCATGGTTTTATGTCTTTTTTAGTTTAACTTTCTATTTTCTATCAATATGTCATTGATTTCGCTGCAAAGGTACGTATTAAATTGACATAAATATAAATATTGGATTAAATTTTATCAATATGTCAGTAGTGAGGGTTCCGGTATGCTTTCCTTTTGGCAAGATTGGTGAATAAAAAATATCCGGCAGCGAGGTTGCCGGATATTCTGATGAGCAAACTGTATTTGGAAAGGATTGCTTCTGTTGCTTTCTGATTGTAAGTTAAATAAAGTTATTGGGCTGTTTAGTGTGCCTGCAACCAGTTGTTTCCCCACCCACAATCGGCTTTCAGGGGTACGTACATGCGATATGCCTGCTCCATCTCTTCGATTACGATTTTCTGTACAAGCTCTTTTTCTGCCTCTGGAACGCTGAAATTTAGTTCGTCATGGACCTGTAAAATCATCTTTGCTTTCAGATTGTAAGCTTGGAAGCGCTGATAGATGTGTGCCATGGCTACTTTTATGATGTCGGCGGCACTTCCCTGGATGGGAGCGTTGATGGCATTCCGTTCGGCATAGCCCCGTACCACCCCGTTTCTTGAGTTGATGTCCGGCAAGAAGCGCTTGCGGTGGAAGATGGTTTCCACATAGCCGTTCTCGCGTGCCACTTGGATGCTTTTGTCCATATACTCCTTCACTTGTGGGTAGGTTTCAAAGTAGCCGTCTATCAGCTCTTTGGCTTCCTGGCGGGAAACGCCCATGCGTTCGGCAAGCCCGAAGACGGAGATGCCGTAGATGATGCCGAAGTTTGCCGTTTTTGCCTTGCGGCGCATGTCGGCGGTTACGTCGTTTATATCTATCTTATATATCTTGGCAGCGGTAGCGGCGTGGATGTCGTGTCCGCTGAGGAAGGCGTCTATCATGTTCTTATCTTCGCTGAGGTGTGCCATGATGCGCAGCTCTATCTGCGAGTAGTCGGCAGAGAAGAACTCGCAGTCGGTGTCGGGGATGAACGCCTTGCGGATTTCCTTTCCGTCTTCGTCGCGGATGGGGATGTTCTGCAGGTTGGGATTGCTGGAGCTGAGGCGTCCGGTAGCGGTTACCGCCTGGTTGAAGGAGGTGTGTATGCGGCCCGTACGTGGGTTGATGAGCTGGGGCAGGGCATCTATATAGGTGCTCAGCAGTTTCTTCAGTCCGCGGTATTCCAGTATCTTCCCGATGATGTCGTGCTTGCTGCGGTAGCTTTGCAGCACCTCTTCGGAGGTGACGTATTGTCCGGTCTTGGTCTTTTTCGCTTTCTCCACGATTTTCAGCTTGTCGAACAGCACTTCGCCTACCTGCTTGGCGGAGCTGATATTGAATGTCTCGCCAGCCATCTTGTAGATTTCCTTTTCAATCTCCTGCAGGCGGACAGTGAAGTGTTGGGACGACTGCTTCAATGCTTCCGTATCGAGCAGCACTCCGTTGCTCTCTATATTGACAAGTACGGGGACGAGCGGCATCTCTATTTCGTAGAACAGATGTTCGGCACCTTGCTCCTTCAGTTCCTTTTCCAGCACGTTTTTCAGTTTGAGGGTGACGTCCGCATCCTCGCAGGCATAACGGTAGACATCTTCGGGTGGAAGGTCGCGCATGTTCTTTTGGTTTTTGCCTCGCGCTCCAATCAGCTCATCGATGTGGATGGTCTGGTAGTGCAGGTAGATTTCCGCCAGATAGTCCATGTTGTGTCGCAGTTCGGGTTGAAGCACGTAATGGGCGAGCATGGTGTCGAAAAGCTTGCCTTTCACCCGGACTCCGTAATTCTGGAGGATAATCATATCGTACTTGATATTTTGTCCCACCTTCATGGATTTCTCGTTTTCGAAGAGGGGGCGGAACTCGTTTACAATTTTTAAGGCTTCCTCTCGTTCAGCAGGTACGGGTACGTAGTATGCCCGATTTTCGGCGTCACTGAAGCTCATTCCCACGAGTTCGGCATCCATTGGCTCGGTTCCGGTAGTCTCTGTATCTATTGAGAGAATTTCGCTTGTAAGTAACTTTTGAATAATTTCCTTTCTTTTCTCTTCTGTATCAATGAGTTGATAGTCTACATCGAGCATTTCTAACCGCTTCAGATTTGAATTTTCAGAAGCTCCCGTCCCCTCGCCCGCAAAATTTGCAAACAAATCGCCTTGAACGGGGGCGCTGTTTTCGGGATTGGAGGTTTGCGGCTGGGCAAACAGAGTGCCGGCAAAGAGGTCGGGTGTCGGAGAGGTTGGGGTGGGGGAGGAAGAGTTGCCGTTTCCTTTTTTGAGTATCCGGTCGATGAGTGTGCGGAATTCCAACTCTTCGAAAATCTTGCGGAGTTCTTCTTCGTTCGGTTCTTCCCGGACGAGCGAATTCATATCGAGCCGGATGGGGACATCTGTTTTGATGGTAGCAAGGAATTTGGAGAAGGTAATCATTTCCCGGTTTGTCTCCACCTTCGTTTTCAGTGCGCCTTTCAGTTGGTCGGTGTGTTCCAGCAGGTTCTCGATGCTGCCGAATTCGGCAATCAGCTTCTGTGCGGTTTTCTCGCCCACACCCGGACAGCCGGGGATGTTGTCGGAAGCATCGCCCATCAGTCCCAGCATATCGATGACTTGCTCGGTGGTTTGTATGTTGAATTTGGCTTTTACTTCTTCGGTACCCATCACTTCGAATCCGCCGGTGTGCTTGGGGCGGTACATAAAGATGCGGTCCGATACCAGCTGGCCGTAGTCCTTGTCGGGTGTCATCATATAGGTGGTGATGCCCTGCCGCCCTGCTTCGGTGGCAAGCGTGCCTATCACGTCGTCCGCTTCATAGCCGGCCACCTCAAGGATGGGGATGCGGTAGGCGCGGATGATATCCTTTATAATAGGTACGGAAAGGCGGATGGTCTCGGGTGTCTCCTCGCGCTGTGCCTTGTATTGCTCGTAGGCCTCGTGGCGGAAGGTAGGGCCTGACGGGTCGAAGGCTACTCCTATGTGTGTGGGATTCTCTTTTTTAAGCACTTCTTCCAGGGTGTTTACAAAGCCCAGAATGGCCGAGGTGTTGAATCCTTTTGAGTTGGTTCTCGGGTTCTTGATGAACGCGTAATAGGCCCGATATATCAGTGCGTAGGCATCGAGCAAAAACAGTTTATCGATTGAATTCATACATTTAATCCTTTTTTTCATGGTAAAAGTACAAAAAAATACCGTATTAACCGTTTTATTACTATTTTTGTAGGCAAATAGCGATGCATGGACAACTCATCATTGATAAAATCTCCGATTTCTGAGGAACTGGAGGACTTCAAGAAACTTTTTGAAAGTACCCTTTCCAGTTCCAACCTTTTGCTGAACAGCGTGATTGCGCATATCCGGCAGAAGAACGGGAAGATGATGCGCCCCATTCTGGTGCTTCTGGCTGCGAAGCTTTTCGGTAAAGTATGTCCTGCAACCCTGCATGCTGCGGTTGCACTGGAACTTCTCCATAATGCAAGCCTTGTACACGATGATGTAGTGGATGAAAGTACTGAACGCCGTGGACAACTCTCCGTTAATGCCATTTTCAATAATAAGGTAGCCGTGCTGGCAGGCGATTATCTGCTTGCGACAGCGTTGGTGCAAGTGGGCATGACCCGTAATCATGACATCATTGACATTGTCTCCTGCCTGGGGCAGGATTTGGCAGATGGTGAACTTCTGCAGCTTTCCAACGTCAGTAATCTTCATTTTTCTGAGGAAGTGTATTTCGACGTCATCCGCAAGAAGACGGCCGTGCTCTTTGCTGCTTGTACGAAGGCGGGCGCGCTCTCGGTGGGAGCCAGCGATGAAATGGCGGAATCTGCGCGTCTGTTCGGTGAATATATCGGGCTTTGTTTTCAGATAAAGGATGATATTTTCGATTACTCCGAGAGCAAGGAGATAGGCAAACCTACCGGAAATGATATGGTGGAAGGGAAGTTGACCCTGCCCGTGCTCCATGTACTCAATACCGTGAAGGATAAAACAGCGGAAGAGATTGCCGTGAAGATAAAGAACGGAGAGGCAACGCCTAGTGAAATAGCCCATTTAATCGAGTTTACCAAGCAGCATGGTGGCATAGAGTATGCTTCGCAAGTGATGCATGATTATAAGAGAAAGGCCCTTTCTTTGCTGGCTTCTTTGCCCGATACGGAGGTAAAAGCAGCGCTTACCGGGTATCTGGACTATGTGGTGGAACGGGAAAAATAACGGAACTATTTCCGGTTGATAATATGAAAAAGCCTGATGGAATCCATTCCATCAGGCTTTATTTATAGGTAAATGCAACTTCCTCTTAAAAGAATTTCATTTCCTCGCCCTTGATTTCCGAAAGCAGCAGGTTAGCAAGACGGCTGGTTCCCAAGCGGAACAGTTCGTTGTTCAGCCATTCTTCGCCGAGCACTTCCTTGACGATGGTGTAGTAAATCAGTGCGTCGTTCACGCAGTTGATTCCTCCTGCGGGCTTAAAGCCTACCTTGATACCCGTCAGCTCGTGATATTCCTTGATGGCCTGGCACATAACCAGAGCGGCCTCCGGTGTGGCGGCAGGCTGTTGCTTGCCGGTGGAAGTCTTGATGAAATCGGCACCCGAATACATGGAAAGGATGGATGCTTTTTTGATGTTCGAAGCCGTCTTCAAAGCTCCGGTTTCGAGGATTACCTTCATGTGGTGCTCTTTACAGGTTGCTTTGAGTTCTTGTATCTCCTCGCACATGCTTTCATAGTCTCCAGCCAGGAACTTGCCCACCGAAATAACGATGTCTATTTCATCGGCGCCTTCCATCAGTGCCATGGCAGTTTCTGCCACTTTCACTTCAATGAAAGTCTGGGAGGAGGGGAAACCTGCTGATACACAAGCTATTTTTACATCCTCCACTTCCAGCGTATCTTTTACGACTTCTGCAAAATTGGGGTATACACAGATGGCTGCCACATTCTTCAGGTCGGGGAACTCTTCGTCGAATTTATTCACTTTCTGGGTGAATTTCATGACGCTTTCATCGCTGTCTTCACTCTTCAGGGTGGTAAGGTCAATGCAGTTGAACAGGAATTTCTTTACCTCCGGTGTATTGTTTGCCGGTACTTTCTCTGCAATGATTCTGGCAACTTGTGCAGCTATTTCTGCATCATCCAGTTGGGTGTTGTACTTTGCCAGGGCGGCGTCATACTTACTCTGGGTAGGCTCATTCTTCTCCATGGTCTTTCAATTTAGGATTATTGATATGTCTTGTCTGGTCACGTCTGGTTTTCTTCTCGAAGTTACGGCGGAAAGCCTCTGTCAGGTTCACTCCGGTCTGGTTTGCAATACAGAGAAGTACCCAGAGAATATCTGCCATTTCATCGTCGAGGTTGTCTTTTTCTCCTTCTTTGAAGGACTGGTCTCCGTACTTGCGGGCCATGACGCGGGCCATTTCGCCCACTTCTTCGGTCAGTATGGCCATGTTGGTGAGTTCGCTGAAATAGCGTACTCCGTATTCCTTTATCCAGGAATCCACTTGTTTCTGTGCTTCTTCTAACGTCATTATTCCTTGTTTTTTGTATCCATACAGATGGTTACGGGACCATCGTTCATCAGTTCTACTTTCATATCGGCGCCAAATTCGCCGGTACCTATTTCTTTACCTAATGCTAAACTCATTTCCCGGCAGAATTGTTCGTACAGCGGGACGGATATTTCCGGTCGTGCTGCCCGTATGTAGGAAGGGCGGTTGCCTTTCTTGGTGGAGGCATGTAGGGTGAACTGGCTGATAACCAGTATTTCGCCGCCTGCCTCAAGAATGGATTTGTTCATCACGCCGTTTTCGTCGTCGAAAATGCGCAGGTTGACTATCTTCTTGCAAAGCCAGTCAATATCTTCTTTTCCATCGGATTCTTCGATGCCTACGAGTATCATGAGGCCTTTTCCAATGGAGGCTTTGCAGGTTCCGTTGATGGTGACGGAAGCGTATCCGGCACGTTGTATCACTACTCTCATGTTATTCTTGTCTTTTTGAGGGAACAAAGTTACGAATTAATTCGTTGTGTGCATGGCTTTGCAGGCTGATTTATCAGTCATTATTTCTCTGAGAAATAGGTCTGGATGATTTTGGCTTTCGCTTCTCCCACCACGGTGGCAAGCTCCTCGGCAGATGCTTCGCGGATACGCTTCACGCTTTTGAACTCCTTGAGCAACGCACTTTTCGTCTTTTCACCGATGCCTTTTATCTCGTCCAGTGCGGAGGCAATCTGCCGTTTGCTGCGCTTGTCGCGGTGGAAGGTAATGGCGAAGCGGTGCACTTCATCTTGAATCTGCGTCAGCAATCGGAAGAGGGGGGTGTTCTGTTTCAATCCGATGGTCTGGGGAGGGAAACCGTACAGCAGTTCGGAAGTGCGGTGTTTGCCATCCTTGGCAAGCCCGGCGATGGGGATGTTCAGGCCAAGTTCGTCTATCACCTCTTTTACGGCGCTCATTTGCCCTTTCCCACCGTCGGTGATAAGAAGATCGGGCAAGGGCGTTTTCTCTTCCATGGCGCGCTGATAGCGCCGTTTTACGACTTCTTTCATGGAGGCATAGTCATCCGGTCCCTCTACGGTCTTGATATTGTACTTGCGGTAATCCTTCTTGGAAGGTTTCCCCTTGACGAAGACTACGCACCCGGCCACGGGGTCGGAACCTTGGATGTTGGAGTTATCGAAACATTCTATCTGCATGGGCAGGCGATCCAGGTGCAGCTCTTGTTGTATCTCTTTCAGCAGGCGCACAGTCCGTTGCTCCGGATTCAGCTTTTCGGCTTGTTTCAGGCGGTCGGCTTTGTACTGCTTCACGTTGAGGATGGAGAGTTCCAGCAGCTTCTTTTTGTCTCCCCGTTGCGGGATGGTGAAAACGATATCTTTCAGCTTCATATCTAGCTCAAAAGGTACGATGATTTCACGTGAAAGGCTTTTGTATCTTTCCCGCATTTCGATGATGCCGAGGGAGAGCAGCTCTTCCTTGGTTTCGTTCAGCCGCTTTTTGTACTCGAAGGTGAAAGCCTGGTTGATGGCGCCGTTCGTAATGTGTAGGTAGTTGACGAAAGCGGACTTTTCATCGCTGTCTTCTTCAATGGAGAATACGTCGATGTTGTGCAGCACGTTGCTTACCACTTCCGATTTTGCCCGGTAGTTTTCCAGCAGCAGGTATTTTTCCTTTATCTTCTGTGCTTCTTCAAACTTCATTTCGGCTGCCAACTCCTGCATTTGTTGGAAGAGCATCCTTTCTATCTCTTGGGTATTCCCTTTGAGGATTTCCTTGATTTCAGCGATGTTTTTCAGGTAATCTTCCTGACTTTGCTTGCCGATGCAAGGCCCTGCACAGTTCTTGATGTGATATTCCAGGCAAACATTGAACTTTCCGGCACGTATGTTCTCTGGAGAGAGGTTCAGGTGGCATGTACGTAAGGGGTACAGATGCTTGATGAGGTCGAGTAATGCGTACATGGAAGGTATATGGCTGTAAGGGCCATAATAGGAGGAACCGTTACGGATTATCTTCCGGGTTCTGAATACGCGTGGAAAGTATTCGTTCTGCACGCAGATGCTAGGATATGTTTTGTCGTCTTTCAACAGTACGTTGTAGCGTGGCTTGTATTTCTTGATAAGATTGTTTTCCAACAATAGCGCGTCTTCTTCCGTATTCACCACGATATATCGGATATCTGCAATCTTGCTGACCAGCACTTTCGTCTTTCTCGGTTCGTGCTCCCGGTTGAAGTAGGAAGACACTCTTCGCTTCAGATTCTTTGCCTTTCCTACATATATAATGGTCCCTTCGGTATTCAGATATTGGTAAATACCAGGACTTTCGGGAAGGTTGGATACAATCCCTTTGAGGTAGTCGTTAGTTCTGAGTTCTTCCATAATGGTATGATGAAAAGGTGGAGGATAAGAGGAGTAAAATGATGGATAACATCAACTCTCAGGTAAGAGTACTCTGTGCCTCTGTGTCGTTTCGTTTGACAAATTTATAGCGATAGCACCGATTCCACTTCTACATCATCCCCAAACACATCCTTGCCATGAAGCTCTTTCAGCTCGATGATGAAGTTTACATACACTTTCTTGGGGCTCATCTGCTTCACCAATTTGCAGGCAGCTTCCATTGTTCCACCGGTTGCCAGTAAGTCGTCGTGCAGCAAAACTACATCGTCTTCATTAATGGCATCCTTGTGCATCTGTACGGTATCTTTGCCATATTCTTTATCATAGCTTTCTTCAATGGTTTCTGCAGGAAGTTTTCCCGGCTTGCGGATAGGGACGAAGCCTGCTCCCAGTCTGGTGGCGAGAATGGGGCCCATAATGAAACCTCTTGATTCTATACCCACTACTTTGGTTATTCCTTTGTCCTTATACATCTCGTACAGTGTGTCCGAGAGCTCCTGCAAGGCGGCAGGTTCCTTGAACAAGGTAGTTACATCGTAGAATAGAATTCCCGGAATGGGGAAGTTGGGAATTTCCCGAATGCTTTTAGCAAGCGTTTCTTTGCTCATAATCAGTTTATTTAATAGGTTTGTTGAATTCTTTGTTTCACGTGGAACTTTGCGCTCTATCGTCCGCAAAGTACCAGTAGTACGTTGATGTCGCTCGGAGATACTCCCGGAATCCGACTCGCTTGGGCTATTGTTTCCGGATCTATCTTTACCAGCTTCTGTCTGGCTTCGGTGGAAAGGGATTGGATGGAATTATAGTCAAACTTTCCTTTTATCTTGATGCTTTCCAATCTTGCCAACTTATCCGCAATAATCCGTTCGCGTCCGATGTATCCTTCGTATTTGATGAGTATTTCTGCAGCTTCTACAATTTCTTCTTTTCTATCGGATATTTTATCCAGTTCTCGTTTAAAGGCGCTGACATGTTCGGCAATGTTCTCAATTGTTACTTGCGGTCGGTTTATCAAATCTATCAATTTGCATCCTTGGCGCAGTGGAGTAGTGCCGAGCTGCTCCAATACCGGATTGATTAATGCCGGTTTCATCGAGTAATTCCGCGTGAAGTCTATAATCCGGTTCACGGCTTCACGTTTTTCTGTCAGCAGCTTGTACCGCTCTTCCTTGGCGAGTCCTAGCTTCCAGGCTTTTTCCGTGAGTCGCATGTCCGCATCATCCATACGGAGCAGGATGCGATATTCGGCACGGGAAGTAAACATACGGTAAGGCTCGTCCACACCTTTTGTTACCAAGTCATCGATTAAAACGCCGATATATGCTTCATCTCTTGCAAGGGTGAATGGTTCTCCGCCGTGGCAATTGATGTGGGCGTTGATGCCTGCCATGATTCCTTGTCCGGCAGCTTCCTCGTAACCGGTTGTTCCGTTTACTTGTCCGGCAAAGAACAGATTCTTTATATTCTTCGTTTCCAGCGTATGTTTCAGTTGGGTGGGGTCAAAGAAGTCGTATTCGATGGCATAGCCCGGGCGGTAGATGACCAAATCTCTGAATGCCGGTATCTTTTTCAATGCTGTAATCTGGATGTTCATGGGCAATGAAGAAGAGAATCCATTCAAGTAGAGCTCCTGGGTTGTTTCCCCTTCGGGCTCCAGGAAAAGCTGGTGCTGCGGCTTGTCGGGGAAAGTTACAATCTTGGTCTCTATACTGGGGCAATAACGTGGGCCAATACTTTGGATTTGTCCGTTGAAAAGGGGAGAATCTGGCAGACCTTCCTGCAGAATCCGGTGTACCTCTTCATTGGTGAAACAAGTCCAGCAAGGGAGCTGTTTCAAATGGCGTACATGAGTATCCATGAACGAGAACTTGTGGAAGTCACATTCTCCGTCTTGAATTTCCATATCCTCATAATGCACGCTGCGTCCGTCTATGCGTACGGGGGTTCCCGTCTTCATGCGTCCGAATGTGATGCCATGTTTGGCGATGGACTCGGTTAATTGGTAGGATGCAGGTTCTGCCATACGTCCACCCGGAAGCATGGTACGTCCCACGTGCATCAGTCCGTTGAGGAAAGTTCCTGCGGTGAGTACTACACATTTGGCATGGAACGTTACTCCCCATAGTGTTACTACTCCTGTAATCTCACCGTTTTCAACGAGGATTTCCTGCACGGTATCTTGCCAGATATGCAGGTTGGGGATATTTTCCAGGATTTCTCTCCATGCCCAGATGAATTTGTTGCGATCGCACTGTGCGCGTGGGCTCCACATAGCGGGACCTTTGGAACGGTTCAGTATACGGAACTGTATGGCTGTCTGGTCTGTCACCAATCCCATATATCCTCCCAAGGCGTCTATTTCGCGTACTATCTGTCCTTTGGCGATGCCTCCCACTGCCGGGTTACAACTCATCTGTCCGATTTTGTTCATATCCATTGTGATAAGACAAGTCTTCGAGCCCAGGTTTGCGGCAGCGGCAGCGGCCTCGCATCCTGCGTGTCCGGCACCTATTACAATAATGTCATACTTAAACTCCATTCGTTCAGTGTATTTTAAAACTGTGCAAAGTTACGAAAAAAGTTGTATGCCGGGACGTGTCATATCTTAAAATCCGGATATATCTTCTTTGGCATTGCTTATATTTCCGCATCCGGTATCATACTTATTTTCTGGATTTCTTTAACTGGAGACATATTGCTTGTATTTGGTCTGTAATGTAATCAAAATAAAACTTTTTAGTGTGATTACTTTTCTTTTTGAAAAAGAGACATATCTTTGCAGTGATTGAATATTAAAAAGCGTTTTGATTGATTAATTTTAAGGAAGAGAAGCATGAGAAAGAAATTCTTCTTGTTAATCATTGTCTGTCTGGTTATGGGGGCAGTGACCGATATCGAAGGTAACTTTACAATCTTGAATGTACTGAGTACGGTATTTCTGTCAGCAGGTTGGCAAAACTGTCAGAAAGATGCCTTTGATGGATTCCTTTGATAAAATGAGACGATAATACCTTGATATTTCACAAAAATACTATTTATTGGCTCGAAATTTCTATTCTTTTTTTCTGAATCGGCTTATCTTTGCTTTCGTAGAAATCAATAAAAAGTTATAATACTATGAGAAGACTTTTCCTCATATCGTCATTCTTGACGTTGTTTGCAATCGGAAGCTCGGCGCAATGGAAGCCGGCAGGTGATAAAATCAAAACGGACTGGGCATCCCAGATTAATCCCGCGAATGTGTTGCCCGAATATCCTCGTCCCATCATGGAACGGAGTGACTGGAAGAACTTGAACGGACTGTGGAATTATGCCGTTATAAATAAAGGTGAGCATCTTCCGGCAGAGTTCGAAGGGCAGATACTTGTTCCCTTTGCTATTGAATCCTCCTTGTCCGGAGTTGGAAAAAGAATCAATGAAAACCAGGAACTGGTCTACCAGCGCAGTTTTGAAATTCCTTCTGCCTGGAAGGGAAAACAAGTGCTGTTGCACTTTGGTGCTGTCGACTGGAAAACGGATGTATGGGTGAATGATGTGAAAGTAGGCAGCCATACGGGGGGATTTACTCCGTTCTCCTTCGATATTACTGCCGCCCTTTCTGGCAAAGGCAACAATCAGTTGGTCGTAAAGGTTTGGGACCCAACGGATAAAGGACCTCAACCCCGTGGAAAGCAGGTCAGCAATCCGGAAGGTATCTGGTACACTCCCGTAAGCGGTATCTGGCAGACGGTATGGATGGAGCCGGTTGCCGGAAAACATATCGAGAATCTCCGTATCACTCCCGATATTGACCGTAATCTGTTGACAGTGAGGGCTGAATTGAATAGTGCATGCCCTTCTGACTTTGTGGAAGTGAATGTGTATGACGGCAATCAACTGGTAGCTACCGGCAAAAGTATCAATGCAGAGCCGGTGGAGGTGTCCATGCCCCGGAATGCCAAGTTGTGGAGTCCGGATTCCCCCTTCCTTTATACGCTGAAAGTGACGCTGAAAAGCGGAGGAAAGGTAGTGGATAAGGTGGACAGCTATGCTGCCATGCGTAAGTACTCCACCCGTCGTGACGCGGATGGTATCGTACGTCTGGAACTGAATAACGAAGCTTTGTTCCAGTTTGGACCGCTGGACCAGGGCTGGTGGCCCGACGGACTGTATACAGCTCCCACAGACGAGGCTTTGCTGTACGATGTACAGAAGACGAAAGATTTCGGTTTCAATATGATTCGCAAGCATATCAAGGTGGAACCGGCACGTTGGTACACACATTGTGACCGTTTGGGTATCATCGTATGGCAGGATATGCCGAGCGGTGACCGTAATCCGGAATGGCAGAACCGTCGCTATTTCGACGGGACAGAAATGAAACGTTCTGCCGAATCCGAAGCTTATTATCGAAAGGAATGGAAAGAAATAATGGATTGCCTCTACTCTTATCCGTGTATCGGTACATGGGTACCGTTCAACGAAGCTTGGGGGCAGTTCAAGACGGTAGAGATAGCCGAATGGACGAAACAGTATGACCCGACCCGCCTGGTGAATCCGGCAAGCGGCGGTAACCATTATACTTGCGGTGACATGCTCGACCTTCACAACTATCCCCAACCGGAAATGTATCTGTATGATGCACAGCGCGCTACGGTTTTGGGTGAGTATGGCGGCATTGGCCTTGTCTTGAAAGACCATCTTTGGGAACCGAATCGCAACTGGGGATATGTTCAGTTTAACTCTTCCAAAGAAGTGACTGATGAGTACGTGAAATATGCCGATATGCTGTATCGGATGATAAAAAGAGGTTTCTCGGCGGCCGTCTATACACAGACCACGGATGTGGAGGTGGAAGTGAACGGTCTGATGACTTACGACCGCAAGGTGATAAAGCTGGATGAGAAACGCGTGAAGGAGATAAATACGCGTATCTGCAATTCACTTAAGAAATAAGGGCATTTATAATTTACCATTTACAAAGTACAATTTGGCTGCGCTGTTATCTGCATAGTTAAATTGTACTTTGTAAATGGTAAATTGTACATAAAAATGTTGTTATGAAACGATTGATTATAAAGCTTTTCCTTAGTCTGTGCCTATGGGCGGTATTGCCGGTCTGTGCACAGGATGCTGTTCATTACTATTTCAGAACGATGGATATCCGGAACGGTCTTTCGCAGAACACCGTGTATCAGATTTTGCAGGATAGGAAAGGCTTTATGTGGTTCGGAACCAAGGACGGTCTGAACCGTTATGACGGATTGTCTTTCCGTGTCTACAAGAAGGAGAATTCCAGTTTAGGCAGGAATTTCATAACCGCACTCTATGAAGACCGCCGGGGTAATATCTGGATTGGAACCGATGGAGGAGTCTTTATTTACGACCCCGTGTTGGATTCCTTTACCGCTTTCGATGAGGCCAGTGATAACGGCAGTATCATCAGGGATTTCGTCACTATGATTGGAAGTGACGAGGACGATAATATCTGGATATCGGTAGAAAACCAGGGGTTGTTCTGTTATAAACCGGATGAAGGGAGCCTGCTGAACTATCTGCACGATTCGGGACTGCCCAATGTCACCCGCTTTTGGCTGAATGGGAATACGTGTTGGCTGGCTTTGTATGCGGATAATCTTTACTATGCGAAAGCTGACTTTGAAACTCCTCTGCAGCCTTTCAAGGATGCGGAAGGAAATGAAATTTTCAAAAATGATATTATTAACTGGCAGGTCAACGGACCCCATAACTGCGTATATATCGCTTCGCTGAACGGTTTGACAGAGATAAATCAGACTACAGGCAAGACGCGGAAGCTGCTGAACACCTATGTGAGGGCCTTGCAGTTCAAATCTGACAACGAGCTGTGGGTGGGTGCAGAGTCTGGTTTGTATATTTACAATCTGACGAATGACAAGATTACCCATCTGACCGTTCCCGACCAGGATGATTCGTATGCATTGTCGGACAAAGCCATTTATTCGCTCTGCTGTGACAAGGAGAACGGCATGTGGATAGGTTCCTATTTCGGTGGAGTGAACTATTATCCTTATCAGTGGACTTATTTCGAGAAGTTCTATCCGAGAGACAATCTCAGGCATTTTGGCCGTCGTGTACGGGAAATCTGTGAAAGTAATGACGGCACTTTGTGGATAGGTACCGAAGACAAAGGCTTGTTCAATTACAATCCGGAAAACGGAAAGATAGTGCCCTTTGAACATCCGGCCATTTATCAGAATGTTCATGGCCTTTGTCTGGATGGGGATGATTTGTGGGTAGGTACGTTTTCCGGTGGTCTGAACCGGGTGAATCTTCGGACCAGGCGGGTGAAACATTATGCCAAGGGTGAGAGTGAGAATTCCATGGTCGCCAATGACGCCTTTACCATTTGCAGGACCACTACGGGAGACGTGTGGATAGGCACCACGTCCGGTCTGTTGAAGTATAATCGTCCCACGGATGACTTTACCCGGATTCCTCAGCTGAAGAATATGTTTACTTATGACATTCTGGAGGACTTCAACGGAAATTTGTGGTTTGCCACTTTCTCCAATGGAGTGTTCTGCTACAATGTAAGAAGCCGGCAGTGGAGGAATTATCTGCCTAATGAGAACGATTCGACCTCTCTTCCCTACAATAAAGTAATCAGTATTTACGAGGACAGCAAGAAGCGTCTGTGGTTCATGACGCTGGGTGAGGGCTTCTGCCGCTACAATCCGGAAACGGATAATTTTACCCGTTATGACATGTCGAAAGGATTTCCGAGCAATACCATTTACAAGATGGTCGAGGATAAGCGGGGAAACTTATGGATTACTTCTAATTATGGTCTGGTCTGCTTCAATCCCGATACGGAGAGCAAGCATGTTTATACCACGGCTAATGGGTTGCTGAGCAACCAGTTTAATTTCCAGTCCGGTTACATTGACAAGAAAGGACGCATCTATTTAGGAAGTATCAACGGATTCATTGCCTTTGATCCGGAAACTTTTGTGGAGAATACTTTCCTCCCTCCCGTGGTGATTACAGACTTCTTTCTGTTCAATAAACGGCTTTCGGTGGATAGTCCGGATTCTCCTTTAGAGAAGAGCATTACCTATGCGGATGAAATAGAACTGGATGCCGACCAAAACTCCTTCTCTTTCCAGGTTGCGGCTTTAAGTTATCAAGCACCCGAAATGAATGGACTTGAATATAAGTTGGAAGGTTTTGACCGCGACTGGTATACGGTAGGGCGGAATTCCATCATCAACTATTCAAACCTTCCTTATGGAAGCTATACATTGCGTATAAAAGGTTCCAACAGCGATGGCAAGTGGAATGCTACGGAACGTGTGCTCGACATCCATATTCATCCTCCTTTCTATCTCTCCACCTGGGCATATGCCGGTTATACGATATTGGCGTTATGCTCACTGGCTGCTGTAATCATCTATTTCAGAAAACGGACCCGGCAGAAGCATCAGCAGGCTATGGACAAGTTTGAGCGGGAAAAGGAACGTGAGTTGTATACTGCAAAGATAGACTTCTTTACAAATGTGGCGCATGAGATACGTACACCACTTACACTGATAAAGAGCCCGCTTGAGAATGTACTGGCTTCCCAATCTGTTTCGGATGACATCAGGGATGATTTGGAGACCATGGAACTGAACACCAACCGACTGCTCGATTTGGTAAACCAGTTGCTGGACTTCCGGAAGACAGAGACACAAGGCTTCCGATTGAATTTTGTGGAATGTGACGTATCTGAGCTCTTACAGAAGACGTATAAGCGTTTCAAGCCTTTAGCACGTGAAAGGGGGCTGGCATTGAGTATAGAGACTCCCGAAAGCTTGTATGCTTCGGTTGATAGGGAAGGGCTTACCAAGATTATCAGCAATCTGCTGACCAATGCGATAAAGTATTCGGAGACCTATATACGCATCAGGTTATATTCGGAAGGTGAAAGACTGCTGCTTTCTGTATGCAATGACGGCCTTGTCATTCCGGTAGAGATGCGCGAGGAGATTTTCAAGCCGTTCATCCAGTATAAAACCGGTACGTTGCGCTCTGTGCCCGGCACCGGTATCGGGCTTGCGCTTGCCCGTTCATTGGCCGAACTCCATGAGGGTACGTTGTGCATGGAAGATTCGATGGAGAACAACTGTTTCCTGCTGTCACTTCCACTAAGGCACGAGCAGACGGTGGTCGTAGAGCATAAAGAACCGGTAATGGTCGGGGAATCCTCCGAGGAAAGTGGTGCAGGTACTGCCTTGGAACAGCACCGGTATACCCTTTTGGTGGTGGAAGACAGTCCGGAAATGCAGGCATTTATTGTGAAACAGCTCTCTTCGGAATATCGTGTGCTGACTACCGTGAACGGAGTGGAGGCTTTGAAAGTGCTGAAAGAGCATACTGTAAATCTTGTCATTTCAGACATAATGATGCCCGAGATGGATGGATTAGAATTGTGCGAACACCTGAAGTCCAAGCTTGACTATAGCCATATACCGATTATTCTGCTTACAGCGAAGACGACCCTTCAAGCCAAAATAGAGGGAATGAAATTGGGGGCTGACGTATATATAGAGAAACCTTTCTCTGTGGAATATCTGAAAGTGTGTGTAGCCAATCTGCTGAACAATCGTGAGAAGCTACGGGCTTCTTTAGTCAATTCTCCTTTTGTGCAGACGGGCAGTATGGCAATGACAAAGGCAGATGAATCTTTCCTTAAAACATTGAAGGAAGTGGTGGTTGCCAATATGCAGAATCCGGATTTCTGTCTGGATGATATGGCAAGCCTGCTGAACATGAGCCGTTCGAGCCTGAATCGGAAGATAAAGGGCATATTGGATATGACTCCCAATGACTACATCCGCTTGGAACGACTGAAGAAAGCGGCGCAGCTTTTGAAGGAAGGGGAGTGTAAAATCAATGAGGTTTGCTACATGACCGGCTTCAATACTCCTTCCTATTTTACCAAGTGCTTTCAGAAGCAATTCGGTATTTTGCCCAAAGACTTCGTGAAATGATTGAATTTATGTTAGTATAATGACCAATTACGAAAGTGCATACAGAAAGAGGGTAGATGGTTGGGGGGATACATTCTTAATGCGGAGTTATTGATTGGAAGTATGCTCCATTTATCTAATCTATAGCTATTTGTAAACTTGTTCGAAAATTTTTGTTTATGTATAAAAGGTATTCTTTCTCTTTTCCCCATTTGTATCTGTACTTATTTGGTGAATGATTACCCATGGTTAAAATAGAAAAATGGACTTAAATGCTCTTTGAAATGTATTCAGAGGTGTTTTTTGAATTTATCATTATATAGATTGAAGCGATATTTGTATTAAATTTACTTTTGTACTAATATATTTGCATCCAGAAACCAATTAATTGTTAATACTATGAAATGAATATTTTTATCTATTTGACAAATGCTTTACACATTTGTGGGATGTCAATTTTTGTGTTTTATTCGAAAATCTAATTCTATTAAAAATTATTTTATGTGCTGTATTAATCAAAAAAACAAGTTGAAAGTAAATAGACGAGTGATTTTTCTATTTATGTTGGTATTTATTTGCTTTTCATTATTTGCACAAAGTGAGAAGATGGTGGTGCAAGGGTATGTGACAGATGCCGCAAGGGATCCATTGCCTGGTGTTACAATTACTGTAAAAGGTACTTCTGATGGGGTGATTACTAATGTTGACGGAGAATATTCTATTACTGTATCAAAGAATGCTATTCTCATTTTTAGCTATGTGGGATTTGTCGATCAGGAAATCCCTATTGCTGGTAGTAAGATTCTTAATGTAACTATGGAAGAAGAAATTGGTAAACTGGACGAAGTCGTAATTGTTGGATATGGTACACAAAAAAAAGTAAGTGTAACTGGTTCTGTATCTAATATATCAACGAAAGAATTGGCCAAAATTTCGACACCTTCACTTAGTAACACTTTAGGAGGACAGATTCCTGGTATCGTGACACGTCAAGCAATAGGTGAGCCCGGGTATGATCAGGCCCAAATTTATATTCGTGGTTTTGGTACTTGGACAAATAGAAATCCTTTGGTTTTGGTTGATGGAATTGAGCGAGATATGAATACGATTAATACTGAAGAAGTAGAAAGCATTTCGGTTTTAAAAGATGCATCGGCAACAGCTGTTTATGGAGTTCGTGGAGCTAATGGTGTAATTTTGATTACAACTAAAAAAGGTAATATAGGAAAACCTAAAATAACATTTAGAACTGAATATGCAGTGTTAACTGGACTTAGGTATCCTGATTACATCAATGCTGCAGAATATGCAGAATTGGTTAATGAAGGGCGTAGGAATGTAGGTATTACAAGTATGGCCTACACAGATGAGCAAATTGAATTATATCGTAACGGGAGTGACCCTTATTTGCATCCTAACGTAGATTGGGTAGATGAAATATTGCGTAAAAATACGACCCAAAGTATTACGAATTTGAATATTACAGGTGGTAGTGAAGTTGTGAGATATTTTGTGAATGTTGGGTATACATCTCAAAGTGGTTTATATAAAGAAGATAACTTAAATAATTACAATACAAATAGTAAAATTAATCGCTACAATTTTCGTTCTCGCGTAGATGTAAACCTTTCAAAAGATTTGTCTGTTGAGTTAGGAGTCGGAGGTATCATTCAAAGCCGTAATTTCCCGGGTAAAAGCCAAGGTGATATCTTTACAGCATTGAGAAGAACACCTCCTTTGGCTTTTCCAAAACAGAATCCGGATGGTTCTCCTGGAGGTATTTCTGCATTTTTGGGTAGTAATCCGTGGGGTATGGTGACACAAAGTGGATATGAATCTCAAAATTGGAATACATTGCAAGGAACTTTTTCAGCACATTGGGATTTATCTTCTCTGATAACGAAGGGATTATCACTGAATGGGCGTTTTGCATATGACCATTATTATATTAATAATAAACAATACTATAAGGACTTTGAAGTGAAACATTATGACGGGAAAGATGCGGAAGGGAATGATTTGTATACGGTTTTGCGAGAAGAAAATATCAAAAATGTGGGATTGCATGAAAGTGCGAATAGAGCTATATATTATGAAGTCGCTTTGAATTATGATCGCACTTTTGATAAACATAATGTTGCAGGAATGTTTCTATTTAATAGACGTGATTATGTTGATTTAAGAAATACAGACCCTACTGGCTCTCTACCATATAGACGTCAGGGCATAGCAGGGCGTGTTAGTTATAATTGGAATCAGAGATATTTTGCAGAATTTAATTTTGGTTATAATGGTTCGGAGCAATTCCCCAAAGGAAAAAGATATGGTTTTTTCCCTTCTATTTCATTGGGCTATGTAATTACGAATGAAGATTTCTGGAATCCGGAATGGGCTGTCAGTAACTTGAAGATAAGAGGTAGCTATGGTGAGGTAGGTAATGATATATCGAATAGTGCTCGTTTTTTGTATCTGACAACTATGAATATGCATAGTGCAACCATTCCGTTCGGTAAGGATGGCAACACATATTTGGAAGGTCTTAGTGAAGGAAAGATTGGTAATCCTAATGTTACGTGGGAAACGGCTAAGAAACTAAATGTTGGCTTTGATTTGGGTTTGTTTAAAGATGCTTTGTCATTGCAGGTTGATATTTTTAGTGAGAAACGCGATGGCATTTTGATTAATCGTGGAACTATACCTAGTGTAGGAGGGTTCCCCGATGGTGCTATACCTGTGGCTAATTTAGGGAAAGCTGAGAATAAAGGTATTGAAGCTGCGTTGGAATTCAAAAAAACGACTCACAATGGGTTGTTCTATTCTTTGAGAGGTAATTTCTCGTTTGCACGTAATAAAATTATAGAAAATGATGAACCGGAGCCCCTATATAAATATCAGGATGCTCGCGGACGTTGCATTGATCAGCCTTTTGGCTTGGTTGCTTTAGGTTTCTTTAAAGATCAAGATGATATAAAGAATAGTCCTCGGCAAACATTCCAAAGCGAGGTACGTCCTGGAGATATCAAGTACATGGATGTGAATGATGATGGTGTGATAGATGATTATGACAAGGTGGCTATTGGTTACCCCCGAACACCTGAAATAATGATGGGATTTGGTGGAACTGTGGCATATAAGGGGTTTGATGTTAGTGTGTTCTTTACTGGGGCAGCTCATACAAGTTTCTTCTTGGATGGGCCGACGATGTATCCTTTCTATAATGGAGAAGGTTCTTGGAATGTATTGCGTGAATATTACGATCATAGGTGGACTCCCGAAACAGCTGTTACAGCTAAATATCCGTTGGTTACAAATGAATTTAGTAATAACAATTATAGAACTTCTACTTTATGGATGAAAAATGGTTCTTATTTAAAGTTGAAGACGGCTGAAATAGGATATACATTCAAAGGACATTTAATTGATAAGATGTTCATGGATGATATCCGTATATTTTGTAATGGGCAGAACTTATTATCTTTCGACCATTTAAAAATAGTAGATCCGGAAGCAGATAATGGAACTGGTAGTTATCCCATGCAGAGAAGTATAAATGTAGGTTTCCAAATTAATTTTAAATAATGAGATTTATGAAAAAACAAATGATTGATAATAAGATATTGAAGTTCTGTTTTTTGATGCTTGCGGTTGTAATGTCGTCATGTAGTGATTATTTAGATAAGACTCCTGATGATGCTTCATCAAAGACAATGGAGGATATTTTTAGTAACCAGCTATATACAGAACGCTTTCTTTTGAAGACATATAGTTATCTTCCTCCGGAAAATAATTACAATGATAATTTTGCACATTCTCCGTGGAGTGGTGCTTCTGATGAGATGAATTTAACTTGGACATATCCCATGTGTAAGAAAATGAATTCGGGATCGTGGGATGCTTCAATGATTGAAGAAAATTGTAATATCTGGACAGAATTATATCGAGGAATACGCCAATGCAATTTGTTTTTGGAGAATGTCGTTAATTCGCCAGTAGATGAAGCTACAAAAAATATGTGGATTGGGGAGGTGCATTTTCTACGTGGACTATTTCATTTCTTTTTGTTGCGAAATTATGGGCCTATTCCAATTATAGACCATTCTTTGAAAATGGATGAAAAGTACTATTATGTTCGGAATACATTTGATCAATGTATAGACTTCATCGTGACAGAATTTCAACAATGCATTGATAGTAATGTTCCGATAGCTTATACAAATACTTCCGGTTCTATAGTGACATCAAAATATGGGCGTGTGACTAAAGCGGCAGCTTTAGCTATGAAATCTAGAGTTTTACTCTATGCTGCAAGTCCGCTATTCAATGGGAATGCTGATTATGTGAATTATAAAAATGAAGATGGGACTTTATTATTTGGAGCGAAGGATGATGGAAAATGGCAGTTAGCAGCAAATGCTGCATTGGAGTGCATTACTCAGGTGGAGCAGAGTGGTCATTATAAATTGTATCATTCTAAAACAGATGATCCTTATAATAACTATGCTGAGATTTTCTTACCTGGGAATAAATGGAATGAAGAAATTTTGTTTGCTCGCAATAAGGGAACATCGTTTGGTAATAATATTCACCAGGAACAATGTATGTCACCTAATGGAATGGGAGGATGGTCTGGACTAAGTCCGACGCAAGAAATGGTTGATGCTTATGAGATGAGTGATGGCACAACTCCGATTGTTGGGTACAATATAGATGGAAGCCCTATAATAAATAGTGAAAGTAAATATTGTGAGGAGGGAGTAGCTGAAGTTGCTGGTAAATATCATCCTGCAGGCATTTCGAATATGTATGCTAATAGAGAGCCTCGTTTCTATGCTACGATCAATTTTAATGGGCAACAATGGCGAGGAAGAACTTTGGAGTTCTTTTATGGAGGTAAAGATGGTATGCAAAATAGTAGTGTTGATTACTCTTCAACTGGATATTTGTTGAGAAAGACATCAGATGAGGAGGTGAATATTGTTGCCGGTACTGGAGGACAGATTGAGATTGCGATATATGCTAGATTGGCTGAGATATATTTGAATTATGCGGAAGCTTTGAATGAAGCGAAAGGACCTATTGATGAAGTATATAAATATGTAAATTTGATTAGAAATCGTTCTGGTCTTCCTAATTTGAGGATAGGATTAAGTAAAGAAGAGATGAGAGAACGGATTCATCATGAGCGTAGAATAGAGTTGGCTTTTGAAGCGGGGCATCGTTATTTCGATTGTCATCGTTGGAAAATAGCAGAAATTGTTGATAATGGAGATATTCATGGAATGAATATAAATGCTGGCTTAGAGCATTATTTTGAACGTACTAGAATTAGTAAACGTATTTTTGAGAAAAAGCATTATTTGTTTCCTGTTCCTCAGGCTGAAATTAATAAACGTATAGGTGTGGTGCAATCCCCGTTGTGGTAGTTCTTATGAATATTGATGAAGTAATAGCTTGTGAAGAAGCTATTACTTCGTTTCCTTTTAATTTAATGGCTTATGAGTATATTAAAATATATATTTGCTCCGTTATCTTGGAAACGGACAAACTATCAACATTAAAGTCTAATTTTAAAATATTTTAAGCATGAAACGAACGGCTATATTATTTTATACGCTGCTCCCTCTGTTATTGCTGATTGGCAGTGGACAAGCCTTGGCACGCAAGCAATGGACGGAAAAACAAGCTTGGAAATGGCAAGAAGAAGTGGGCGTTATCAAGGGCTTCAATGAACCCAATCCGGCCTACCCCAGCATGACGCGGGTCGATGTGTTGTGCAAAGCCCATGAAGTGGGTTTGAACAGCGTGCGCTTTTGGGTGCGCGGGCGGACTTCTGATGACCAAATCCGGTACATTCAACAGATGATAGACGATGCCGACCAATTCGGCATGACCGTCTCGCCCGTCATCTCATGCGTGGCTGACAACTATTGGCGCAACCGGGGCAAACAGCCCATGCAGGAATATGAAGCGACCGTCCGGAAAGTCATCCGGGCTTTCGCCAAGGAGAAACGCATTGTGTTTTGGGATTTGTGGAACGAACCCCGCTATGAAGACAAGGCGGAAACCTACGAACAGATGGATATACTCGAACAGATGGTGCAGTGGTGTCGCGACGAAAATCCGATCCAGCCACTTACGTCCTCCATCATCTGGGCTACTATCAAACGAAACAGCAAGTCGCTCAAACGCATGGCGGAAGTGGAAAGCATGATGGACATACACAACTTCCACTACTACAACTGTGCGCTCAACTTCAGCAAAAATATTAATGACATGATGGACTATCTGCAAGAAATAGGCTCTCGTCCCATGGTAGCGACTGAGTGCCTCACCCGCACGAACGGCTCTGGCATAGCCCGTACATTCGCCGCATTTTCAAAATACAAAGTCAATTTCTACATTTGGGGATTGTATATCAACGACTGCAACTGGGAAGCCCGCTGGGGACGGAGCACTTACGACCCCTACGGTCCGATGTTCCACAATATCCTCTATAGTGACGGAACGGCCTATGACAGCCGGGAGATAGCGATGATCAAAAACTACCGCTTCGCTTCTCCAGGAGAAGAACTCTATCCCGGACTGGAAATCACCGAACGCTGGAATCACAAAAGAGCCTGGCAATGGATGGCAACTGGTCCGTTGAAGGGACGTGCCGCACAAACCCTCTATTTGGGCACAACGCAGCTCCCGGGCTACAATGCCGTCAGCCTGAAACTGTCATACCGTGATTGGGTGACCGACTCTACCGCGTTTTTCAACAATTTGGAAGAGCAATTGAGTCTTGCCGCAACGAACCGGCTCACAGTCATGCCGGTATTGCTCACTGACGATGATTTCAATGCTCCGCACCTTTCCTTGGCAGAATATGTCGGCACGGTCATCGGCAAATACTATTGTGACACCCGTATCAAAGCGTGGGAATTGTACCACCATCCCGGCGAGAAAGTGACCGCCGCGTCCGCGCTCCGCGAACTGATCACGCTCATCTTCCGCCACGCCCGCAACCAGTATGCCAATCAGCCGCTTACCATGACACCTTATGTACAAGTGAAGCCGTTTGCTCCCGATTTTAACTATTGGGGAGCTTTGGTACATGGGCATAGAGCCGGTTGGGACTACCTGACTTACGGAGGAGGAAGCTCTGCCGAACTCTGTTACCAAATATGGAGTCTGTCTGACATTATCGCTTTTTCCTCTGCTCAAAAAGCACCGGAAACCGGCTGGCTGGCCAGTATCTGCTATCGTTTCGGACGGCCGATTTTCTGTACGGAGTGGAACGCTCCCGCGGTGGAAGACATCGTTCCTACCTTGGAACGCTTTGCTATCAGCCAACTGCATTGGTTTTCCGGTCAAGAGATTTCCTCTGAACTGCTGGATAATTTCGCGTTCAAGCAGATTTCTACCCAACGGCAAGTCACGGAGGGGATATTTTAAATGTCAGATTGATTTCTGCGATACCTTATTCAATATCAAGGAATACAGCAGGGTGCAGTTCTGCGTTATGGTGCTGAGCTGTAGCGTTTATGAAAACTACGTGGCCAAAACAATTGCTAAGATGTATTAGGGAGCGATACCCCTATGGGATTATTACATATGGAGGATACAGCTGGAAGTAAATGGTAAGATGTTGAATATCAGTAATGAACATGCTCTGTGCATATCTCGTTATATGACATCTACGGATAAACTTGTCTGGGATGTCTCTAAAGGAGAGTGGGGCGTGCTGCGTACGGGAATGATGCCGACCGGACGAACCAATTTCCCGGGTGGCCCGGATGGCACTGGCCTTGAGATAGACAAGATGAGCAAGGGGCATCTTGCCATGCATTTTGATACGTTTATCGGACAAATTTTAACGCGTATTCCCGCACAAGACCGCCGGATATTCAAGGTGTGGTTCAGAATGCCTTACTCGAACTAAGCGACTATGTTTGGGGATATTGTTATACTCAACTGACTGATGTAGAGCAAGAACAGAATGGTCTTTATTATTATGACCGTACATCTAAATTCGATATGAAACGTATTCATGTTATTTTTAGCAAGTTACCTAAGAAAATGAAATGATGTCCAAACTATATTATACTATGTCTGATTATAAAAAACTACTATTACCATTTGCCTTTGCTTGCTGCAGCACTTTGTTCGCGCAGAACGTCCAGAATCCGGTACTTCCGGGAGTAGCCGATGCCGGTGCGATGAAGTATAATGGCAAGTACTACATCGGCGGAGTTTTTACGAATGGGGACTTTTATGTATCCGATGACTTGGTTCATTGGGGTAAGCCTATCCATGTGGTAGATATGGATAACGATTGGAGCAGGGGCAGTGGAGCAGGCAATGACCAAATCCATGCCAACGATATGCTCTACCTGAACGGTGACTTCCATCTGTATTGGTCTGTCAATTACTGGAGAAGAGACAAGCATGCCGTTCACATTGTACACGCACAAAGTAAAGATGTCCTGGGGCCTTATGCAGAACCCGACAAGAAGACATGGATGGATAACCGCATCGACCCTATGATATTCAGAGATGATGATGGACAACTATACATGTATATGGTACGTTTTACTGATGGAAATACCATATGGGGACGTAAAATGAAGAACCCGGCAGAATTTGCCGGCGAACCGGTGTGCCAGTTCGCCTCATTGCCAGATACATGGGAAACGATGGATAACAGAGTAGCGGAGGGACCGTGGGTCATGAAGTATAGAGACCGCTACTATATGATGTATAATGCCAACCATACCTCTACAGAGTGGGGCAATTATCAGTTGGGAGTTGCTGAGGCAGACTTTCCTTTAGGTTTTCAAAATGGTAATAAATATAGCTATCCGGTTGTAGGTTGCAATCAGACACAACTGGAGGAGAAGCAAGTGGATTTATTGCGGTATGGCCGCACGTATGAGCCGTTGTTTGCTTATACGGAGAGCAAGCCGGAGGGCGACTGGACAAAAGCGACCTACGATGACTCCGGCTGGGCGAGGGGGGAGACCGGCTTTTCGTCCCGTGAAGTGAAAGGTTCCACAACCCGGCATCTGGGTACTTGGTGGAATACGCCCTCCCTATGGTTGCGAAAGACTTTCTCTGCCGGTAGCGAAACCGGCAATCTGGCACTGCGTGTCGCTCACGATGGAGATACCCGGATTTATCTGAACGGAACAATTGTCTACGAGAAGCAGGGGCGTGATTATTGCATCGTAAACCTGGACAAGAAGCTGCGTGCTGCTTTGAAGGAAGGCACGAATCTGCTTGCCGTAGAAACAAACAAGGGACGTTCGCAATTCTTCGACGTTTCTCTGTTCGATATGAAAGACGGCATTGCCGATGATATTCTGATGACTCCCGGTCAGCCCAATATTTTGAGAGGTCCCAACGGATTTGAATGGTGGCTGATTTATATGGCAAACAAGAACGATGAGCATCGGGGACAATATATCAACCGTGTCCAGTTCTTCGACAAGACTTTGTTTGTGGACGGTATCACTGGTCCACGTACGGCGGGTTATCATCCCGAACCTTCGATGCCCACGTTTGCGGATAAAGGCGAAACTGCTTCGTTCGGTGTGCTGAAGCAAGTACAGCCGTCCGTGGCTTACTTGTTCGAGACAGGAGTCAAGACCGAGGGTGGAGCCGGTGTCATTGCTTGGTGGAAGGATGCAGATAACTGTGCCTATGTAGGTTTGGATGCCGAGAACCGGAGCTGGTACCTGCGTACACTTGTCGGCGGTAAAGAAAATAAGGAATCTTATGCCCTGCCGGAAGATTTCCGTTGGGGGGTGTATCATCATCTGCGCATTGAGCGTAATGGTGGCTGTCTGAAGATTTGGCTGGATGAGATTCCCGCACCGGGAAAACATGTCTTTGCAGAGGCTGTTCCGGCAGAAGAAGCGGGTGTTCCCGGAGTATTTGATGAGACAAAGTCTGCTTTGTTCGAAGGGACTACCTATACCATCGGTTTCGATGATGTGCATTTTCAGCTTTCGGAGAATGAGGAGTTGTTGAAAGGCGATTTCCTGAACGATTATGAATTCAGCTTCCAGTTATCCGGCTTGTCCGGACAAGACAAGGCAGGAAGCTATCCGGTTTATGTGGATAAGGATAACTATGTGAAGGCTCAGTTTAATGGTGCTACCCGTATGCTTGAGGTGACAGCTGTGAAGAAGGGGAAAAACGCTTGGAAAAAGGAGTTTTCACTAGGATGCCTGCAAACATTCTATCCGGATGTGAAGTATACCGACTTCATTGAGAAAGATTATCGTTTTGCTGCACCTACGTGGCTGGATACCCTTTACCTGAACCGTCATGAAGCAGGTAACAAGTCCGAATTTGTAGATGACATGTTCGGCAAATTCGACATAGAGTACCTGAATGGCAGCGAATGGTATCCGATAGAGAGCAAAAGTGGGGGAGTAGCAGAACATCCTGCGTATAATTATTGTACCTTTACTCCGGTGAAGGCAGAAGGTATCCGGTTCATTAACAAGGAGGCGGAAGATTTGGAACGCCATATCTATAAGATAGGCGTACACGAGTTGTGGAAAGACTCCTATAATTTTCGTGCAGTACGCCGGGCGGACAAACTGTATCTGTTTGTGGACGGCAGGGAATTGGGTACGTTAGACATCCGCTACCCTGCGTCCCGCATCGGATTCTGTTCGGAGGGCGAATCTCCTGCCTATAAGGGAGTGCTGTATTATCACATAGGGCAGGTTCCCAATCAGATGAAGCCTTGATTGGATGTTGGAACCGCATTTTGTCTTGAAATTTGCACATCGAATGATAAAACTGTAATATGTTGGTAATCAGTCTGCTTAAATTACTCTTATCTAAGTATACGACTGAGGGAACCTAAGTATATGACTGAGACCTCTTCACTATACGAGGAGATGACGAAATGAGTTTGATGTAAATATTTATTTTGAAATAGAAACCATGAGAATCATGAAAAAGAATTTTATATGTATGTATTTGTTTCTGTCGGCTACGCTGGCTTCCTGTCAGTCCTGCTCTTCAGACTATAAGGATGTGGACGATATTGTTGTCGAAGGAGTTGAAACACCGGTACCTTTGGGCGACCCGTTCATCATGTTGTACGAGGGTACTTACTATGCATACGGCACCCATGCGGATGACGGCATTGAAGTCTATACCTCCGATGATTTGCAGACTTGGAAGTATAAGGGCATGGCGCTCCAAAAGAAGGATGTCTGGGCCGACCGTTGGTTCTGGGCGCCGGAGGTCTACGAAGTGAACGGGAAGTTCTATATGTACTATTCGGCAGACGAGCATATCTGTGTGGCAACAGCCGATTCGCCCGCAGGTCCGTTCACTCAGAGCAAGAAGGAGCCCCAGATTGCCGATGAGAAATGCATTGATAACTCCCTGTTCATTGATGACGACGGCACACCTTATCTCTTTTTCGACCGTTTCAACGACGGACTCAACATTTGGGTGGCCGAATTGGAGAAAGACCTCATGACTATCAAGAAGGAGACCATGCATCCTTGCATTCACGTTTCTCAGGCATGGGAGGAAGTGTGGCCTCGTGTGAATGAAGGTCCGTTTGTCGTCAAGCACAACGGAATTTATTATATGACTTATTCCGCCAACAGTTATGAAAGTCCCTTCTACGGCATAGGTTGCGCCACGGCTACCGATTTGATGGGTACTTGGACCAAATACGAGGAGAATCCCTTGTTGCAGAAACCCGGAGAACTGGTCGGGGTGGGACACAGTGCCACCTTCACAGACAAGGCTGGCAAGCTTCGTCTTGTTTTCCATGCTCATAAGGACAAGAACAATATCCATCCGCGCGCCATGTATATCACTGATGTTTCTTTCGAGAAAGTGGACGGTGTGGACCGTATGAGAATCAGCAAGGACTATATGACCCCCAAAGTAGTAAAATAAAAGATGGATATGGAGAAAAATTGTATATGGTTGCTGTTGCTTTGTCTTTGTTTTGCCGGATGCAAGGAGAAGACGGTTGTAGAATCAGACTATCTGCCGATTGCCGACCCTTACGTGATGCTTTACGAAGGCAAGTACTATGCTTACGGCACCGGAGGTACGGTAGAAGGGGAGGGCTTTGCCTGCTTCTCTTCCGATGACCTGAAGAACTGGACGCGTGAAGGCCAGGCGTTGTCGGCCGCCGACTCCTACGGTACGTGGGGATTCTGGGCTCCGGAAGTCTACTATATCGAGTCGAAGAAAAAGTTTTACTTGTTCTACTCCACCGAAGAGCATATTTGCGTGGCAACGGCAGATACTCCCCAAGGCCCGTTCCGTCAGGAGGTGAAGCAGCCTATATGGGATGAGAAGAGCATTGATACTTCTCTCTTCATCGACGATGACGGCACGCCTTACCTTTATTTCGTGCGTTTCACAGATGGCAATGTCATTTGGGTGGCAGAAATGAACGATGATTTGACCGGCATCAAGCAGGAAACGTTGACGGAGTGCATTAAAGTGGGAGAGCCTTGGGAACTTTCGCAGGACAAGCCTGCCAAGGTGGCCGAAGGCCCTTCCGTCTTGAAGAAAGAGGGCATTTATTACCTGATTTATTCAGCCAATCACTTTGAAAGCAAAAATTACGGAGTGGGCTACGCAACTTCAGACAGTCCTATGGGACCGTGGAAGAAATACGAGGGAAACCCGATTCTGCAACGTGCCGATGGTTTGATGGGTACCGGACACGGAGCGCCCTTCCGTTGCAAAGACGGCAGTTGGAAATATATTTTCCATGCACACTGGGATTCCACGAAGGTACAGCCGCGTACTTCGTACATCAAGGATTTTGCCATTTCCGACCAGAGAACGGTTTCTATCGGTGGCCCTCTTATCCGTCCGCAGGTATTAACTGATAATCTGACATCAAAATGAAAAAAGGACTGTTTTATTATATGCTGATAGCATGCCTCTGTGCTTGTCAAAAGAAGACAGAAACAATCTCTACTGCTTCTTTATTGAAAGAAATGGTGGATTGTGAAGCATTGGCAAAGTATCCTGAACCTTATTATGAAACCAGGCAGTTCAGTAGTTACGACCGGGCGTCTGTCAAAAAAGATAGTGTCTCTTGGTATGCCAATTGTGACCGAAGCCAGTTTCTGCGCGTTGATTCCATTGACGGACGGAGAGAGTTTGTTCTGGTTGATACGGACGGTCCGGGAGCTATCACTCGCTTTTGGGTGACTGTAGCCGCATATTCGGATAAAGGAACCCTGCGTTTTTATCTTGATAATCAGGAGGTTCCCGAAATAGGAGGGGAGGTTCTGGGCATATTGAGCGGACATGCTCTGGTAGATGCGCCTCTTTCGGCTTCTGTATCGGAACTGACGGACTATAAGCAGAGGGGACATAATCTGTATCTGCCCATACCTTATGCCAAGCATTGCAAGATTACCTATGAAAGTCCTTCCATCAAGGAACCCGGCGAGTTTTCCGAAGAATGCTTCTATTACAACATCAATTACCGTACTTATGCAGAAGGAACGTCTGTAGCCACTTTCTCTAAGGAGGACATCAAGCAGAATGCGAAATTACTGGCAGATGTACAACGAAAACTGACTGTATCCCGGAGGGAAATAGGAGGATTGCAGAAAGAACCGATGCTTCGGAGTGTGCTGGCTGCCGGTGAAGAGCGGGATATGACCCTTTCCGGTCCGGGTGCTGTTCGGCGTCTGGACGTAAAGCTGCATGCCGGAGACTTTGACCAGGCATTGCGTTCTACGGTTCTGCGTATTTCTTTTGATGGAAACGAAACTGTATGGGTACCGGTAGGAGACTTTTTCGGAAGCGGGAACCGTCTTTCTCCGTTTCAGACTTTTTATACCGAAGTAACATCCGATTCACTGTTTTCTTGCTTTTGGGTAATGCCCTATCAGAAAGATTGCAGGATTGCATTGCAGAATGTGGGGACGGACGAGGTTGAGGCTTCTCTGACTGCATACACCTCGGCTTGGAAATGGGATGAAAGAAGTATGTACTTCGGTGCGGGGTGGACGGAGTTCTCTCATCTGCATACCCGTACAAATCCGGATAAGCCTACGACAGACGACCACTTTGAAGTAAATTTCGTGAAACTGACCGGCAGAGGAGTATATGTGGGCGATGGGGTAACCTTGTTCAACTCCTTGGCCGACTGGTGGGGCGAAGGTGATGAAAAAGTGTATGTGAACGGTGAGGAATTTCCTTCGCACTTCGGCACCGGTACGGAAGACTATTACGGTTATGCCTGGTGCATGCACAATGTTTTCAGCCATCCGTTTATTGCCGAGCCGGATGGAACAGGCTCCACTCAGTGTGGGCACGTCTCCAATGTGCGCTATCGTGGTTTGGATGCCATTCCTTTCAGCAAGTCATTGACGTTTGACATGGAGATATGGCATTGGGGCAGTACGGTCATCAACTATGCTCCTACTACTTTCTGGTATATGCTGCCCGGTGGAGAATCCAACCGCAAGGCGGAAGCAGCTAAAGCATCTGCGGATATTGCAAAGCATAAGAATGATCTGGTGAGCAATGTAGCCGTTGCCGGAAGGAAGGTGGAAGGCGAATATTTGGATATTCGGCTGACCGGAGGAATTGAAAGATCGCAAAGTATACCTGCCATGAACTGGAGTAACGGTGCCCAGTTCTTTTGGGCTGAAGCAAAGGAAGGCGATAAAGCTTCCTTAGGCTTTAAAGTCGACAAGGGAGGCAATTATCGGTTGAAAATAGCTTTTACGGTAGCACCGGATTATGGTTGTATAGATTTGTACCTGAACAACCATAAACTGAAAGAAAACCTGAATCTGTATAGTACCGGGCTGGCAACGAATGTATTGGATTTGGGGACAGTTACTTTGCAAGACGGCTCTAATGAACTGCTGATTATACAAAAAAAAGCTGATAGCCGTTCTGCGAATTCATTGTTGGGCATGGATTATTTAATAATACAATAATTAAGGATAATATGAAGAAACAAATTCTGATGTTTGCATTATGTTGCCTGACGGCATGCTCTTCGTCGTCGGCGACAAAAGAAAACGAGCCGGAAGAACAGCCGAAGAATGTCTATCGCAATCCGGTGATAAACTACAGTTTGCCCGACCCTTCTGTGATAAAGGGCGGTGACGGCTACTACTATCTGTATGCCACCGAGGACATACGTAATCTGCCGATTCACCGTTCCAGGAATCTGGTGGATTGGGAATATGTAGGTACTGCCTTTACCGACCGTACCCGACCTGATTTTGAGCCGAACGGCGGTTTGTGGGCACCGGACATCAACAAGATAGGTGATAAATACGTACTCTACTATTCCATGTCCGTTTGGGGAGGCGAGTGGAATTGCGGCATCGGTTGTGCCACTGCTGATAAACCGGAGGGACCTTTCAAGGACCACGGGAAGATGTTCCGCAGCAATGAAATCAATGTGCAGAATTCCATCGACCCTTTCTACATAGAGGAGGGAGGAAAGAAATATCTTTTCTGGGGCAGCTTCCGTGGAATCTATGCGATTGAACTGTCCGATGACGGCTTGTCTTTGAAGGAAGGTGCCACACCGCAGCAAGTGGCGGGAACCGCTTACGAGGGTACTTATATCCATAAGAAAGACGGACATTACTATTTCTTTGCTTCCATAGGAAGTTGCTGTGAGGGGTTGAACAGTACCTACACTACCGTTGTAGGGCGTTCGGACAATCTTTTCGGCCCCTACGTCGACAAGAAAGGCGGTAGCATGATGGACAACAAGCACGAAGTGCTGATTCAGAAAAGCAATACCTTTGTGGGCACCGGCCATAACTCCGAGATTGTGACGGACAATGCCGGTAATGACTGGTTCTTCTATCATGCGGTGAGCACGAAGAATCCTGAAGGTCGCGTATTGATGCTAGATAAGATTAGCTGGGAAGACGGATGGCCGACAGTAGAAGGCTCCGTTGCATCTACAGAATCGGAGAAACCTGAATTCTGACGAGTATGAAGAATTTTATTTTAGTATCCTTGTTGGCCTTGCTTATGATGGGCTGTAAAACATCGAATGGAGGTGCCTTGGAAATAGTGGAACCTACCGTTGAAATGCGGGATAATCCCGAAGGAGTAGCTTCGTTTGCTCCCTGTTTCTCATGGCAGTTGGCAACCGGCAAGCAGGATGTGATGCAGACTGCTTATCAGATTGAAGTGGCAGATTCGGAAAAGAGTTTGCAGACCGGGGCCGGGCTGGTATGGAACAGTGGTCGTGTGGAGTCCGACCAGTCGGTGCTGGTGAAATATGCAGGGGCGCCTTTGGAGTCGGGACAGAAATATTATTGGCGTGTCACGGTATGGACAAATACCGGTGACAAAGCGCAAAGCAATGTCCGGCATTGGTCAATGTCCTTGCTGGACAGTTCGGACTGGAAAGCCGGCTGGATTGGACTGAACGACAGTACAAACTTGAAACTGGACGGTGAACGGACCATCCTTCCGGCACGTTATCTGAGGAAGGAGTTTGATTTGCCGTCACAGCCGAAGCGTGCAGTCCTTTATGTTTCGGGAGTAGGCTCTTCCGTATGCTATATGAATGGCGAGAGGATTGGAAACGATGTATTCGGTCCTTTGCCTACCTGGTACGATGCTTCTGTATCTTATCTGACCTATGATGTCACCCCCTTGTTGAAGTCCGGTACCAATACGATAGGCGTGGCTCTGGGCAACGGCCGCTATCTTTCCATGCGTGCCAATGGGATGGTAGGCTTTGGCTTACCTCGCCTCATGGCGCAGTTGAATATAGAGTACGACAATGGTGAGACGGTGTCGGTAGTCAGCGATGATTCCTGGAAAGCGACGAACCACGGTCCTATAACTGCGAACAACGAATTTGACGGTGAACATTACGATGCCCGCTTGGAATTGGGTAAATGGACGGAAAGCGGCTATAATGATTCCGGATGGCAGTTGGCCGAACGGATGGAGGCTCCCAAAGGAAAACTTGTGGCACAGCTCTCTCCGAGTCTGAAGGTGATGGAGGAGATAAAGCCAATATCCGTTAAATCGGTAGGTGATGGAAGATATATCGTGGATATGGGGCAGAATATGGTAGGAATACAGCAGGTGAAACTGCGTGGCAAGAAGGACAAGCCCATTACTATGCGTTTTGCCGAAGTGCTGAAGGACAATGGTACGGAACTGTATCTTGACAACCTGCGCAGTGCCCTTGTCACGGATATTTATACTCCTGCCGCTGACGGTGAGTTTGTTTGGGAACCGCTGTTTGTTTACCATGGTTTCCGTTTTATGGAAATATCCGGTTTGGACTATGAACCGGCAGCGGATGATTTCATCGGTAAGGTGGTGTATGATGAAATGGCAACGAACGGTACGTTCGAGACTTCCGAGGAGTTGATTAACAGAATTCACAAGAATGCCTATTGGGGAATCCGTGGAAACTATCGCGGTATGCCTACCGACTGCCCCCAGCGTGATGAACGTCTTGGATGGCTGGGCGACCGCACTACCGGTGCCTATGGTGAAAGTTTCATTTTCGGCAATGCCTTGATGTATAAGAAGTGGCTGGTGGATATAGAAGAGTCCATGAATGAAAATGGAAGTATCTCTGTGGTATCTCCCCGTTACTGGACCATCTTCCATGATGACGTGACTTGGCCGGCTGCCTATTTTTACGTAGCCGACATGCTTTACCGCCAGTTTGGCGATGATAGCTCCATCAAAGAACGCTATCCGTCCATGAAGCGCTGGGTAAACCACATGACGGAGACCAAAATGAAGGACTATATTCTGGTGAAGGATGAATACGGGGATTGGTGCATGCCTCCCGAGTCGCCGGAGCTGATTCATTCGGAGGACCCTGCCCGTAAGACGAACGGTGAAGTGTTGAGTACAACGGTGTTTTACAGTATTCTGCAACTGATGGAGAAGTTCGCGCAAATGAACGGACTTCCGGCAGATGCTGAGGAGTATGCAGCACTTGCCATTAAGGTCAAGGACGCTTATAACAAGAAATTCTTCAATACTGAGACTGCACAGTATGACAACAATACGGTGACGGCAAACCTGCTTTCCCTCAGACTGGGTCTGGTTCCCGACGGATATGAAGATAAAGTATTTGCCAATGTCGTGGAGAAGACGGAAAAAGACTGTAAGGGACATGTCAGTGCCGGTGTGCTTGGCATCCAGCATCTGATGCGCGGACTTACCGAGTACGGCGGACTGGAACTTGCCTATAAGATAGTGACCAATGACACTTATCCCTCATGGGGTTACATGATTAAGAAGGGTGCAACCACCATTTGGGAATTATGGAATGGTGACACGGCAAATCCGGCGATGAATTCAAGAAACCATGTGATGCTTTTGGGAGACCTGCTGATATGGTTCTATGAGGATCTTGCCGGTATAAAAAATGCTCCCGCTTCCGTCGGGTTCAAGCAGATTCTGATGGAACCGGTATTCCCGGAAAAACTGAATTATGTGAATGCTTCGCATGTATCGCCTTATGGCAGGATAGGGAGTTCCTGGAAACGTGACGGCAATAAGCTGGAGTGGAACGTTGAGATTCCCGCCAATACAACCGCTACGATCAAGCTGCCGCTTGACTTCCATGTACAGGTAGATGCCGGTCAGGCGGGGATTCATTCCGTGGAGGAGGCTGACGGTAAGCTGGTAGTCGAATTGGGCTCCGGCAAGTATGTATTCATGTCTGAATGATATTTTCTAACAACAATAAAACAGATGTAACTATGAGACTAAAAAGATTGTTTTTGGGAATAATGCTCTTTACGGGCATTACGGGTGCAGGAGCGGCAAATGCTGCTCCGGAAGACATCTCTGCTTCTATTTCCTTGAAAGTGCCGGGGAATGATGCCAAGCAATATCCGCTGGCCTTGCAGAAGATGCAGGATGGTATGTACAGCTGCCGGGCTTCGGAAACGTTGCCATTGGACATCATCCGCCAGGTGGTGGACAAGGATGGCAAACTGCGCATTACCGTCACACTCAAGGCACTGGAAAATGTGTATTTCAACTACGGGGAACAGATAAAGACCGGTTACAAGCATTCGGACTGCCAGTTCTACATGCCGGGCTTCTGGTATCGCCGCAACCTGCGTTCGCCGAAGGAAGCTCCTTCTTTCCACACATCGGACAGTTGGCTGGTGCGTGAGGACCGTTTGAGCACTCCGCTGACGGCAGCTTTCAATCCGGCAAGTGGTACGTCCATGTCGGTTATCCGTATTGACAAGTTCGACAAGGAAGCTTTGACCACTCATAAGGAGGGAGAGGTAATCTTGTCCGGTGAGACTTCCATCGGATATACCGGTTTCTGCAATGTGGATGGTATGACTGTCTTGGCATACGGTTTCCCCTATAAGGAAGCACCGAAGACATATATCCGCAAATTGACGCTGGCTCCTGCCGTTGAGGCTTTCCAGTTGCTTCGTAAGGGTGACAGCATCTCCATGACTTGGGAGGTGTCCGAAAGGAATGCTGCCGATTTTTCGGAATGCGTACAGCGCACCTGGGAGTATTGTTATGACACTAACCGTCCGAAACCGGTTGACACACCTTACACGGTAGACCGCATGAAGGAGGTGATGAGCAACTTCTTCGTGGAAAGCTATGTTGGCAATACCCCCACTCATTATTATTCCGGTGTAGAGTTGGAGACTGCTACTTGTGCCAATACCGATGTTGCCGAAGTGGGCTTTGTGGGACGTACATTGCTGAACGCTTTCAATGCTTTGGAGTATGGCAAACAGCAGAACCGCCAAGACCTGGTGGACAATGCCAACCATATCTTTGACACTTATCTCCAGAACGGTTTTTCGCCTGCCGGTTTCTTCAACGAAGTGGTACACTACAACCGCGGCTTCAAGGAAACCAGACATAGCATCCGCCGTCAGTCCGAGGGAGTGTATGCCATCTTGAACTATTTGAACTACGAGAAACAGCAGAAGCGTAAACACCCCGAATGGGAGAAACGCATCAAGGGCATGCTGGACAGCTTCCTCAAGTTGCAGAACGAGGACGGCAGCTTCCCGCGCAAGTTCAAGGATGATTTCTCTGTCGTGGATGCCAGCGGTGGTAGCACGCCTTCGGCAACATTGCCTTTGGTGATGGCGTCCAAGTATTTCAAAGACAAGCGTTATCTGGCAAGCGCCAAGCGTACGGTAGACTATCTGGAGAAGGAACTGATATCCAAAGCCGATTATTTCTCTTCTACGCTGGATGCCAACTGCGAGGACAAGGAAGCCTCCTTGTATGCTGCTACGGCTGCTTATTATCTGGCTTTGGTTACCAAAGGAGAAGAGCGTGCGCACTATGCCGGTCTGGCGAAGAAAGCCGCTTATTTTGCTTTGTCGTGGTATTATACTTGGGATGTTCCTTTTGCCGAAGGTCAGATGCTGGGAGATATCGGCTTGAAAACCCGTGGTTGGGGAAATGTGTCGGTAGAGAATAACCATATCGATGTATTTATCTTCGAATTTGCCGATGTGCTGCATTGGCTCTCCAAGGAGTACAACGAGCCGCGCTTCTCTGACTTTGCCGAGGTGATTTCCACTTCCATGCGCCAGTTACTGCCATATGAAGGACACATGTGCGGCATTGCCAAAGTAGGCTATTACCCGGAAGTGGTGCAGCATACCAATTGGGATTACGGACGTAACGGAAAGGGATATTACAACAATATCTTCGCTCCGGGCTGGACGGTCGCTTCTTTGTGGGAGCTGTTCACTCCGGGACGTGCGGAGCAGTTCTTGTTGAAAAAATGATAGTCTAAACAGTAACCAATATTGTATTTATGAATAAGATGATGACTTTGTTGGCAAGCGTGATGCTATTGGCATCGGCTTGCACGGGCAAGCAGGCGAGTGAAAAGACTGCTTCTGGACTGGAACCTGCCAACTTCCGTACGGAAGTGGATGGCAAGCAGACAGACTTGTTTGTTTTGAAGAATAAGAATGGTATGGAAGTTTGTATTACGAATTTCGGCGGACGTATTGTATCAGTGATGGTGCCAGACAAGGATGGCGTTATGCGTGATGTGGTGCTGGGCTTCGATTCCATTCAGGACTACATCAAGTTCCCTTCGGATTTCGGCGCTACCATCGGACGTTATGCCAACCGTATCAACCAGGGTAAGATTACAGTGGATGGGGTAGAGTATCAGCTGCCGCGCAACAATTACGGTCATTGCCTGCATGGAGGTCCCAAGGGATACCAATATCAAGTGTTCGATGCCCGCCAGTTGAGCAGTCAGGTTCTGGAGTTGACTTATCTGTCGAAAGACGGAGAGGAGGGCTTCCCGGGTAACCTGACCTGCAAGGTCACTTTCTCGCTGACAGATGACGATGCCATCGACATTCGTTACAGTGCCGAAACGGACCGTACCACTGTTGTCAATATGACGAACCATTCTTACTTTAACCTGGACGGTGACCCCTCCAAGTCCAATTCGGATTATCTGCTCACTATTGATGCAGATGCTTATACCCCCGTGGACAGTACCTTCATGACTACCGGTGAGATTGTTTCCGTAGAAGGTACGGATATGGATTTCCGCACTCCTACTGCTGTTGGCGCCCGTATCGACAATGACTTTGAGCAGTTGAAGAACGGCAAGGGCTATGACCACAACTGGGTACTCAATACGAAGGGCGATGTCACCCGCCCGTGTGCCACCCTCGAATCTCCCTCAACGGGTATTGTGCTTGATGTCTATACCAACGAACCGGGCATTCAGATTTATGCCGGTAACTTCCTGGATGGCACACTGACCGGAAAGAAAGGTATTGTGTACGGTCATCGTGCTTCTGTCTGTCTGGAGACTCAAAAGTATCCCGATACGCCCAACAAGCCGGAATGGCCTTCTGCATTGCTGAAGCCGGGAGAGAAGTATGACAGCCATTGCATTTATCGCTTCTCGGTGAAGAAATAAATATAAGGCAGGCATAGCCTGCCTTTATGGGATGGATATAAATATGACAAGAAGCCTGAAGTATTGAGGCGTACGTTTGTTTGTCCCTATATCTTTGGTGACGGAGAGGAACATTCCATCATTTCCCATTGGAAGTATAATGATGGTTATGGCAGTGTTGAACTTATTAGAGTAACTATAGATGGTGTGGATGCCCGCATCGGATCAGGAACAGACAAATATCACCCGTTAGTTGTCGTTGTGTTGGCAAAGTAACTTGTTTTTCTTAAATACTCTGTCTTGGTAAAATCAGCACTTTATCAAGACAGAGTTTTTATTCTTTGAAATTACCGCATCGCCAGCGCCTTATTCTCCGCCTCCTCCATAATCTCCCGTTCTCCCGGCCCTTTGTCATTGATGCCGCAAAGGTGGAGGATGCCGTGGATGATGACACGGTACAGTTCACGTTCGTAGTTGTTATCGGCGAACTGTTCCGCATTGGTGCGTACGGTATCAAGGCTGATGAAGAGGTCACCGCTGAGACGGTTTCCTTCGCAATAGTCGAAGGTAATGATATCTGTATAATAATCATGTTGCAGATATTGGCGGTTCACTTCGAGTATCTTCTCGTCTGAACAGAAGATATAGGCGATTTCACCGACTCTTTTTCCGTAAGTGGTGGCTACGGATTTTATCCATTCCGTGGTTTCACGCTTCTTGATGGATGGCATTTCCACGCCGTCTGTCTGATAACTAATCATTTTATTTACAATTTTACGATTTACGATTGAAATTACATTCCTGTGATTAAGACAGTTTCTTTAGAAGAAGAACATATAACTGATAATAATCGCTGCAATGATGCCGGAGAAATCGGTAATCAGCCCACACGTCACGGCATTCCTCGTTTTGGTGATACCTACGCTGCCGAAATACACAGCAAGGATATAGAACGTAGTATCCGAAGCACCGCGTGCCACGCAGCTCATACGGCTGACGAATGAATCGGGACCATATTGCTTCATGGTGTCAATCATCAGTCCGTTGGCACCGCTGCCGCTCAGTGACTTCATCAAGGCAGTGGGCAGGGCACCTACAAAACTGGTGTCTACACCGAACAGTCCTACCACATAACCGATACCGTTCACCAGTATATCCATGGCGCCGGAAGTACGGAAAACGGCGATTCCAACGAGGAAGGCAACCAGATAGGGAATGATGCGTACAGCGGTGGTGAAGCCTTCTTTGGCCCCTTCGATGAAGGCATCGTATACATTGATTTTCTTCCATAGCCCCCAGAGGATGAACAGCAGGATGATGGAGAACAGCAGTATGTTGGCAATTAAAGTGGAATATACACCCATTTCATCACGGCTAATCTGTGTGAACAGATAAATGAGTGCGGCAAAGAAAAGACTGATGCAGCCAATCAGGATAAGTATGGGCTTGTTCAGCAGGTTGATGCGTTGTGCAATGCTGACGGCAATGACACCGACAATGGTCGAGATGGCAGTCGTTATCAGTGTGGGGATAAAGATGTCCGTGGGTTGGGCGGCACCCATCTGCGAGCGATACATCATGATGCTGACGGGGATAAGTATCAGTCCCGAGGTGTTGAGGACAAGGAACATTACCATCGGATTGGTGGCAGTATCCTTTTTCGGGTTTAGTTCCTGAAGTTCCTTCATGGCTTTCAGCCCCATTGGGGTAGCGGCATTGTCCAGCCCCAGCATGTTGGCAGAGAGATTCATGAATATGGAACCCATGGCAGGATGTCCTTTCGGTATTTCGGGAAAGAGACGGCAGAATACCGGACTCAGCCAACGGGAGAGGGCATTGATCATGCCGCTGTTTTCGCCTATTTTCATCACGCCGAGCCAGAGGGCGAGTATTCCTGTCAGTCCCAGGGATATTTCAAAAGCTGTTTTGGAAGAGGAGAAGGTGGAGTTGACGAGTTCTGTGAATATCTCCACATCACCCATAAAAATGAGTTTGCAGAGGGCCACGATGAATGCGATGACGAAGAATGCTACCCAGATGTAATTTAAAACCATGTATCGTTACTTTGTTCTAATGGATTAATATTTGTTTTCGTTGGCAAGATTCCAGGCGTTGAGGAAAGCTGCTTTGGTTATTTCTATCATTTTTTCCCAGTTCAGCCGGTCGGTGTGGTCCGAAGGCTGGTGGTAATCGGGATGTCCGTCTGTGTGGTACCAGATGATGGGGATGTTGCACAGGGCAAAAGAAGCATTGTCACTTCCTCCCGTGGGGCGGTCCCAGGCGCGGTAGTCCGGTTGCAGGCGCAAGCTGTAGCGTGCAATGTCCTGCTTCAGCCAGTCGCCGAATACGGGGTGGGCGGCGGTGTAGAAGTAGACAACGTGTTGAGGCTGCTCGGGCTTATTGTTACGGCCTATCATGTCGAAATTGAGATAACCTTTCACCTGGCTGATGAAAGGACAGCTTTGTACAAAGTATTTTGAGCCGAGCAATCCCTTTTCTTCCCCATCCCAAAAGGCAAAGATGACCGTGCGCAGAGGCTTCTGTCCGGTGGCAAGAAATGCACGGGCTATCTGCAGGACGGCAGAGACACCGGAGGCATTGTCGTCTGCACCGTTGTATATCCGGTCGTTTGCCAGCGTCTCGTCCACACCCAGATGGTCGAAGTGGGCACCTACGATGACATATTCATCCGGTCGTTCTCCCGGGATGGTTCCCAATACATTACTCATCTGCAGGATGCGGTGGACGCCTTGTTTAAGGATGGCGATGGAGTCGGGATGCACTTGCCACCGTCCCCGTTGTTGGCGTTCCTTGTTGTAAGCCTCGAAGGGCTGGTAATAATTGTCCTTTTCCAGCGGGGCAATGCCGGCTTCTTTCAGGCAGGATGCCAGATAGCGGGCAGCCAGTCGTGAACCGTGCATGCCTGCTTCGCGTCCTTGCAGCTCATCGTCGGCAAGAAAACCGACAATAGCCTCGGCCGAAGTGCGGCTGATGCTTTGCAATCCCTTTTCTTGTGGAGATTGTGCATGTAAGGATAGTGCGAAAGAAAGGCAGCAGATTGCTCCCAAAACAGCTTTATACATGTCGTACGGTTTTAAGGATTGGACATACCGGTTGCAAAATTAAAGATAACTTTCCATAGTTCCGATATAAATATCGTATTTTTGTCCGTTGGCGGATGAATTCAAATCCGTGTAAATCAAATGAGAGAAGGATGAAAAAGAAGAATGAAGCAGTGGAAACCGTCTTGTGCGAACGTGTGCTTTCGGCAGAAGAAGTGGCGTGCATCTCGGCACAGATTCAGCAGGAATTGGAGGCGTATATCGACCCGGTGAAAAGGGAGTATCTTCCCCGTTTCTTCAAGACCGGAAAGGGGCAGTATGGCGAGGGGGATAAGTTTCTGGGAGTGGTGGTACCCAACACCCGGCAGGTGGCAAAGCAGCACAAGCACGAACCTTTTGGGGTAATGGCAACCTTGCTTCAGAGTGAATGGCACGAGTGTCGCCTTTGTGCCTTGCTGATGTTGGTGGAGCGGTTCAAAAAGAGCGATGAAAAGGGGAAAAAGGAGATTTATGACTTTTACCTTTCGCAGACAGCCCGTATCAATAATTGGGATTTGGTCGATTTGTCTGCCCCCGGCATTGTGGGCGAATATCTGAAAGACAAACCTCGCGAAGACCTCTACCGGCTGGCGGATACTCCGCTGCTTTGGAACCAGCGCATTGCCGTGGTATCTACCTATACACTCATCAAAAACGGTGATTTCATCGATATATTAGCCCTTTCGGAACGGCTGCTCCATCATAAGCATGACTTGATGCAAAAGGCGGTAGGATGGATGCTCCGGGAGATGGGTAAGCGGGACAAGGACTTGCTGGTGCAATTCTTGGAGAAGCATTGCAGGACGATGCCCCGTACCATGTTGCGCTATGCGATAGAGAAGTTTTCGGACGAGGAGCGGAAGGAGTTCATGAAGCGTTGATGGACGAGAGGCAGTGTTTTATCATTCCTTCTATCGCTTATCTCAAAATAAATTAGTTATTTTGCAGAAAACAAAGGAATCTGGAATGGAACAAGAAGATTTTGATATACGCAACCAGCAGCCCGTCACCAGCCGAGAACGTGATTTCGAGAACGCTCTCCGTCCGTTGAATTTTGAGGATTTCAGCGGGCAGGACAAGGTGGTGGACAATCTGCGCATATTTGTGAAAGCTGCCCGCCTGCGTGGCGAGGCGCTGGACCATGTGTTGCTTCACGGCCCTCCCGGATTGGGAAAAACGACACTCAGCAATATCATAGCCAACGAACTGGGCGTAGGTTTCAAGATAACTTCCGGTCCGGTACTCGACAAGCCGGGAGATTTGGCGGGAGTGCTTACCAGCCTGGAGCCGAACGATGTACTTTTCATCGACGAAATACACCGGTTGAGCCCCGTAGTGGAGGAGTATCTGTACTCGGCCATGGAGGACTACCGCATTGATATCATGATAGACAAAGGTCCTTCTGCCCGAAGCATACAGATTGACTTGAATCCTTTCACGCTGGTGGGAGCCACCACTCGCAGCGGTCTGCTGACAGCTCCGTTGCGTGCCCGTTTCGGCATCAACCTGCATCTGGAATATTACGATGATGATGTGTTGAGCGGCATTATACGTCGTTCGTCCGGCATTCTCGATGTGCCTTGCTCCGTAAGGGCTGCCGCCGAGATTGCGAGCCGCAGCCGTGGCACACCGCGTATTGCCAATGCATTGCTGCGGCGTGTACGCGATTTTGCCCAGGTGAAAGGTTCGGGGAGCATTGACACGGAAATCGCACAGTTTGCCCTTGAGGCTCTGAATATCGACAAGTATGGTCTGGACGAGATAGACAATAAGATACTCTGTACCATCATCGACAAGTTCAAAGGCGGTCCGGTGGGATTGACTACCATCGCCACTGCTTTGGGCGAAGATGCAGGTACGATAGAGGAAGTCTATGAACCGTTCCTGATAAAAGAAGGTTTCCTGAAACGCACTCCCCGTGGGCGTGAAGTGACGGAGCTTGCCTACAAGCATCTGGGGCGAAGCCTCTATAGTAGCCAGCGTACCTTGTTTGGCGACGAGTGATTCATTTTAAGAAAACGAATACAGAGATGCGGAGACATAAAGTCTCTCTTTCCTCTTATCCTAAAAAACTCTGTGCCTCCGTGCCTTTGTGTTCATAACAACCATTAAAGAAGTGGCCGGATTAAAATCATTGGCAAAAGAAACTGCCATTTATGGGTTGAGCAGCATTGTGGGGCGTTTCCTCAATTACCTGCTGGTGCCCGTATATACCATGGCGATGTCCGCACAGAGCGGAGGCTATGGCGTAGTGACGAATGTATATGCGTGGGTGGCGCTCATGCTGGTGTTGTTGACGTGCGGCATGGAGACCGGTTTCTTCCGCTTTGCCAATAAAGGAGAGGATGACCCGATGCGGGTGTACTCCACGACATTGCTCAGTGTGAGTGTGGGGGCGCTTACCTTTCTTGCATTGGGATTGCTGTTCCTCAACCCCATTGCCGGATGGCTGGAGTATGGTGACCATCCCTGGTACGTGGGCATGATGATGATTGTGGTGGCGATGGATGCTATTCAAAGCATTCCTTTCGCTTATTTGCGCTACAAGAAGCGTCCCATTAAGTTTGCGGCACTCAAACTGCTGTTCATCTTCCTGAACATTGCACTGAATCTGCTCTATTATGTAGGGATGAAAGGGGATGACGTGGGCTATGCCTTCCTTTTCAATCTGATATGTACCTCTACCATCATGCTTTGCATGATTCCGGAGTTGCGTGGGTTTTCCTACGTGCTGGACAGAAAACTGCTGAAGCGGATGCTTGCTTATTGTCTGCCGTTGCTGGTACTCGGCTTGGCAGGTATCCTGAATCAGGTGGCGGATAAGATTATTTTTCCTTTTGTCTATCCGGATGAGGCGGAAGCTTCCGTACAGTTGGGCATTTATGGGGCTGCCAGCAAGATTGCCATGGTGATGGCGATGCTTACACAAGCCTTCCGCTATGCATACGAGCCTTTTGTCTTCGGGAAGAGCCGGGACAAGGACAACAAGCAGATGTATGCGCAAGCCATGAAGTTCTTCATCATCTTCACACTGCTGGCATTCCTCGCTGTCATGTTCTATCTGGACATCCTGCGCCATATTATAGGTCGCGACTACTGGCCGGGGTTGCGGGTAGTGCCCATCGTGATGGCTGCCGAAATCTTTATGGGTATCTACTTCAATCTTTCTTTCTGGTACAAGCTGATTGACGAGACGCGTTGGGGCGCTTATTTCTCCCTGATAGGTTGCACGGTACTGGTAGTGATGAACATACTTCTGATTCCCCGATACAGCTATATGGCTTGTGCCTGGGCAGGCTTCTGCGGTTACGGCATCGCCATGCTGCTGTCTTACTTCGTGGGGCAGAAGAAGTATCCCATTCAGTATGACCTGAAAGCCATTGGCGGCTATGTATTACTTGCGGCAGTTCTCTACCTGGCAGCAGAGTATGTCCCGATAGATAATATCTACCTGCGTATGGCATACCGAACTATATTGTTGCTGGTCTTTGTGGTCTACATCGTGTGGCGTGATATGCCTCTCGGCAGTATCCCCGTCATCAACAAACTGATAAGGAAACAGTAAATTCAATCGTAAATCGTCAAATCGTAAATATTATGGATTCTGATAAAAGAAACTCCTTTGCCGTCAAGACCTTTCTGAAAGAGTATCTTGATTTGCGTAAAGACAAGGACAATGAACTGGAAACTGTAGACTCCATCCGTAAGGGAGTGGAATTCAAGGGAGCCAATCTTTGGATTCTGATATTCGCCATATTCATGGCTTCGTTGGGGCTGAATGTGAACTCCACCGCTGTGATTATCGGTGCCATGCTCATCTCACCGCTGATGGGACCTATTATGGGTGTGGGGCTTTCCGTGGGACTGAATGACTTTGAACTGATGAAACGTTCATTGAAGAGCTTCCTGATAACCACTTTGTTCAGTGTGACTACGGCTACCATATTTTTTCTGGTCAGCCCCGTTGCCGAAGGGCAGTCGGAATTGCTGGCACGTACATCGCCCACTATTTATGATGTATTCATCGCCTTGATGGGCGGCTTGGCAGGTGTGACTGCGCTTTCTACCAAAGAGAAAGGAAATGTGATTCCCGGCGTTGCCATTGCCACGGCGCTGATGCCACCTCTCTGTACGGCAGGTTACGGGCTGGCAACGGGCAATCTGATTTACTTCCTCGGCGCATTCTACCTTTATTTTATCAATTCCGTGTTTATCAGTCTCGCCACTTTTGTAGGGGTGCGTGTGATGCACTTCCAGCGTAAGGAGTTTGTAGACAAGAATAGGGAGAAGAAAGTGCGCAAATACATCATCCTGATTGCAGTGCTGACCATGTGCCCTGCTGTGTATCTGACGGTAGGAATCATTCAGGATACCTTCTTTGAAAGTGCCGCCAACCGCTTTGTCAACGAGCAACTCTCCTTTGAGAATACGCAGGTATTGGACAAGAAGATTCACCATGACGGCAAGGGTCATGAAATACGTGTAGTGTTGATAGGGCAGGAGGTGCCCGAAGCTTCCATTGCCATTGCCCGCAGTAAGATGAAGGACTATAAGCTCGATAACACCAAGCTGATTGTGCTTCAGGGCATGAACAACGAAGCGGTGGATATTTCTTCCATCCGTGCCATGGTGATGGAAGATTTCTACAAGAACAGCGAGCAGCGCTTGGTGGAGCAGAAACAGCAGATTGAAACTCTTGAACAGAATCTGGAAAGATATAAAACCTTCGATGAATTGGGCAAAAAGATTATTCCCGAGTTGAAGGTGCTCTATCCATCGGTGAAGACAGTCTCAATATCTCATGCGATTGAACTGACGGTAGATTCGGTACGGGTGGATACAGTGACCCTTGCCGTATTGAAGTTCGGCAAACACCCGGCTGCTCACGAGAAGGAAAAGATTGCCGAATGGCTCAAGGCACGTACGGGAGCCAAGCAATTGAGGCTGATTACGGAATGACAACATCCCCCGAGGGGGTAGAAATATACTTATTTGGCATGAAATTAAGATTTATACTGATAGCCGTCTGCTTCCTCCTCTCTCTGCCGGGACAAGCGGATGAAGGGATGTGGATGCTGGGAAACCTGAACAAGCAGACACGCCGGACCATGAAAGAGCTGGGTTTGCAGATGCCTGTTAATAAGCTATACAATACGAAACGCCCGTCGCTGAAGGATGCGGTAGTCAGCTTCGGAGGCTTTTGTTCCGGGGTGGTGGTGTCCGGGGACGGGCTGGTGTTTACCAATCATCATTGCGGTTTCAGCAGCATACAGCAGCATTCGTCTGTGGAGCACGACTATCTGAAGGATGGTTTTGTGGCACATAATCTTAGTGAGGAGCTTCCTAATCCGGAACTTTATGTACGTTTCCTTTTACGTCAGGAAGACGTGACCCGCCGCGTGCTTGGGGCGGTAAAGCCGGATATGGATGAGGCGGGGCGTACGAGTGCGGTCGATTCGGTGATGCTGGTTATCGGCGAAGAAGTTTCCCGCAAGGACTCCACGTTGGTAGGCATTGTGGATGCTTACTATGGAGGCAACGAGTTCTGGCTTTCCGTTTATCGCGATTACAATGACGTGCGTCTGGTGTTTGCACCGCCTTCCTCGGTAGGCAAGTTCGGCTGGGACACTGACAACTGGGAATGGCCGCGCCATACCGGTGATTTCTCCGTATTCCGTATCTATGCCGATAAGCATAACCGCCCTGCCGATTATTCTCCCGACAATGTTCCCTACCGTCCCGAATATGTAGCCCCGATTTCCCTTGACGGCTACCGTGAAGGTTCCTTCTGTATGACGCTGGGCTATCCGGGCAGCACGGAACGCTACCTCTCCTCTTTCGGCATCGAAGAGATGATGACTACCACCAACCAGGCGCAGATAGATGTCCGTGGTGTGAAGCAGGCCATCTGGAAGCGTGAAATGGATAGCCGCGACAGCATCCGTATCAAGTATGCTTCCAAATATGACGAAAGCTCCAATTACTGGAAGAACAGCATAGGGGTGAACCGTACCATTAAAAAGTTGCATGTGCTGGATAAGAAGCGTGCCTTGGAAACCGAACTTCGCCGATGGATACAGCAGACCCCAAAGGAACGGGAACACTTGCTGCACCTTTTCACTGATTTGGAGTTGAACTACAAGAGCCGCCGCGAAGCTTATCGCGCCAGGGCTTACTTTGCCGAGTCTTTCCTGAACGGCCCGGAGCTGATACAGCTTGCTTTGTCCATCCTTAATTTCGACTTTGAGGGCGAAGAGAAAACGGTGGTTGCCAATCTGAAAGCCATCGTTGAGAAGTATGCCAATCTGGACTTGGGCATTGACAAGGAAGTGTTCGCGGCACTGCTGAAAGAATACCGTTCCCAAGTGGATTCGACCTACCTTCCCGAGCTCTACCAGACAATTGCAACAGAATACGGAGGCAACGAGCGTGCCTATGTAAACAGCCTTTATGCCCGTTCGGAGCTGACCACGCCCCGTGGATTGAAGTGCTTCTTGGAGCAGGACACCACCTATCAGATATATAACGACCCTGCCATCAGTCTGGGTATCGATCTGATTACAAAACTATTCGAGATGAACATGGAGGTCCAGCAGGCCTCCGGTGAAATCGAGCGGAATGAGCGCTTGTTCAATGCTGCCGTGCGGCGGATGTACGCATCCCGTAACTTCTATCCCGATGCCAACTCCACCATGCGCTTGAGTTTTGGCACTGTGTGCGGCTATGCCCCGTCCGACGGAGTGAAATATGATTATTATACCACCACGATGGGCATTCTGGAGAAAGTCAGAGCCCATGCAGGCGATGTGGATTTTGAAGTGCAGCCCGAATTGGTATCCCTCCTTTCCTCCGGTGACTTTGGCAGATATGCCGATGAAAAGGGTGAAATGAGCGTTTGCTTCATTTCCAACAACGACATTACGGGAGGCAATTCCGGCAGTGCCATGTTCAATGCCAGAGGAGAGCTTCTGGGACTTGCCTTCGATGGTAACTGGGAAGCTATGAGCAGCGACATCCTTTATGAACCGAAGATGCAGCGCACCATCGGGGTGGATGTGCGTTATATGTTGTTCATGATTGAGAAATATGGAAAGGCAGGTAATCTGATTCAAGAGCTGAAGATTACCAATCCTTAACGTGTGCTTCCCTGCCTATGCTTCTTTATGGGTGATATTTCCTAAATAACTCCGCGGATACGGTCGTCGAATGCTGAAAGTGCCGCTTTAGCCCCTTCGCCCATAGCGATGACTATCTGCTTATAAGGAACATTTGACACATCTCCTGCGGCATATACTCCCCGAAGTGTCGTACGGCAGAAAGTATCGATTTTGATTTCCCCTGCCGGAGTCGTTTCCAAGCTGTCGCGGAATGGGGCACTGTTGGCTGCCAGACCGATTTGTACGAAGATACCATCCAAGGGATAGTCGCGTTCCTCGCCGGTAAGACGGTCTTTGATGCGGATGGAAGTTACATTTTCCCCGTTTCCATCGACTTTTGTGGTCTGCGACGAGGTGAAGATTTCCACATTTGGCAGATTTCGGGCTTTCTCCTGCAACACTTGGTCGGCTTTCAGCGTATCGGCAAACTCGAATATGGTTACTTTTTTGCAGATGCCTGCCAAGTCGATGGCAGCCTCGATACCTGAGTTGCCTCCACCGATGACGGCTACGTGCTTGCCTTGATAGAATGGTCCGTCGCAATGCGGACAGAAAGCTACGCCGCGTCCGATGTACTCTGCTTCGCCTTCCACATTCAGTTTGCGCCAGCTGGCACCCGTTGAAATGATCACTGCCGGTGCGGTGAACACTTCGCCGCCTATAACGGAGATACTCTTCTCCCGGCCTTGCAATTCCACCTTCTCTATCTTCCGCTCCTCGAAAATCTCTATCGGGTAGTGCTCTATATGGGTACGGAGTGCATTGGCAAGCTCTGTTCCGGTAGTTTGTGGAACAGAAATAAGGTTTTCGATGTCCACAGTCTCTTTCACCTGCCCACCGATACGCTCGGCAACGATGGCAACCCGCAGTCCTTTACGGGCTGAGTAGATGGCAGCGGAAGCTCCGGCAGGACCGCCTCCGAGCACCAATACGTCGAATTCTCTTTGTATGGGTGTTTCGTCCGTTTGCGGAGCGCTACCGAAGGTCTGTTCCAGCTTTTGCAGCAATTCGCCGAGCGAACCCCGACCCACGTGCAACAGTTTGCCGTTGGCGTAGACAGACGGCACGCCTTGAATCTTCAGTGCATCCACTTCCTCCTGATAGAGGGCGCCGTCCACCATCTCATGAGTGATTTGCGGATTCAGGAGTGTGATGATGTTCAGGGCTTGTACTACGTCCGGACAGTTGGTGCAGGTCAGTGATACATACGTTTGTAGGCGGACGGGGCCTTGCAGGGCCTTGATGCGGCGGCTGATGGCTTCGTCCGGTAGATTTTTCCCCTTTCCATCGGCATTCAGTACGGCAAGCAGGAGAGAGGTGAACTCGTGTCCACTGGGTATGCCCCGAAACTTTATGCCGGTCTCCACACCTTCTTTCAGTAACGTGAATTCCAGTCCTGGGTTGTCGGTCTCAGTCAATAGGCAGGACAGCTTCTCGGAACAACTTGCCACATTATTCAAGAACCCGATGAACTCTTGGGCTTGCTCGTGTTCCGGATTATAGGTGATATGGAAGATATAGCGGGCTTCCAAATGCTGGAATACGCTCCGCACTTGATCTAAAATACTTGTTTCTAACATGATTAATATGGGTTGTTAAGGTTGGACGAGAGGGTACCGTCGGTTTCTCGTATTGGAACTAACGGTGCCAAAGTGGGAAACACATTTGGCACCGTTTAGGAATTAAATCTTTCCTACGAGGTCAATGCTCGGTTTCAAGGTTGCGGCTCCCTTTTTCCACTTGGCCGGGCAGACTTCACCGTCATGTGTGGCTACGAACTGCGCAGCTTCCACCTTGCGCAGCAACTCGTCTGCATTGCGTCCGATGTTGTTGTCTTGTATTTCGGCAATCTTGATTTTACCTTCGGGATTCACGAGGAATGTACCGCGATAGGCCATACCTTCTTCTTCAATCATCACACCGAACGCGCGGCTCAGTACGCCGGTCGGGTCGGCCAGCATCGGATACTTGATTTTGCGGATGCTTTCGGAAGCATCGTGCCATGCTTTGTGCACGAAGTGCGAGTCTGTACTTACAGAATATACTTCTACGCCCATTGCCTGGAATTGGTCATATTTCTCGGCGATGTCCACCAGTTCGGTAGGGCATACGAAGGTAAAGTCTGCCGGATAGAAGAAGAAAATGGCCCATTTGCCTTTTACGTCTTCGTGGGATACTGTTTTGAAATTTCCGTTTTGGAAAGCCTGAACTTTGAATTCAGGAAGTTGGGAATTGATAATCGGTTCCATAATTTTTCTTTTTTTTATAGGTTTAGTTCTTTGTTTTTCTCGTTGCAAAAATATAGCATTTTTTCCCGATAGAACAAGAAATCTGATTGAAAGGTTTTATGGACCGATAGATAAAATCTATACAATGGCTTGGGTTGCCTTCAGAGAGAGCATTTCCTTAGGTATAGAGGACTTAATCTCTTTAGTCAGTGCTTCCAGCAGAGTATGGCGGATAAAGTTCTTGTTAGTGAGCATCACGATTTGCCGGGTAGGGCAGGGAATGGCGAAGGGGCGTACCAGTTCTTTCTGGATATCCCCCAGTTGCAGAACGGCCAGTTCGGGGATGAAAGTCACACCTTTACCGCTTTCTACCATGCGCATGAAGGTCTCCATGCTGCCCAAGTGATAGGCAAGCTGGCTGGCGCGTGCCGACTTCATCTGGCAGAAACGCATCAGCTGATCGCGGAAGCAATGACCCTCGTCGAGCAACCAAAGCTGTTCGCCGTTCAGGTCCGAAGTACGGATTACCTCGCTGTTGAAGAGGATGTCTTTGCGCGACACGTAGACAAAGAATTGTTCATAGAACAGCGGTGTCTGCTGCAGCTCTTCCATACCTGCCAGACTCGCTACGATACCTGCGTCTATTTCTCCCGTCTGCAGGGCTTTCTTGATGTCGTTTGTTTTCATTTCGATTACCCGGATGTCGAGGTCGGGGTATTTCTTCATCAGTTGAGGAAAGAAGCGAGGCAGGAGGTAAGGAGCCACGGTAGGAAGTATGCCCAACTTGAAGGTACCGGTCAGTGAATGTTTTTCTTCTTCTATAATATTCTTTATACGGTTGGCTTGAACCAATATCTTCTGTGCTTGTTCTATGATGAGGATACCGACGGGAGTGGGGCATACCGGTTGCTGGCTGCGGTCAAAAATCCGGGTATCCAGTTCCTCTTCCAGTTTCTGAATCATGGCACTGAGGGTGGGCTGTGTTACGCGGCAATATTCGGCTGCTTTGGCAAAGTGGCGGAACTGGTTGACGGCAAGGATGTATTCCAATTGTTGTAAAGTCATGATGAACAAGGCATTTGAAGGTTATGTATAGAATTCGTCTATGCAAAGATAGAAATTATCTGTTTGACAAGTTTTGATTTACCCCTTATCTTTGTAATACCCCAAAGAAAAATAGTATAAATATTTAAAACAATAGAATTATGAAAACTTTAGATTACTTGTATTTGAATGAAAAGAAAGTGGCTGGTGTAGCATCAGCATTGCACCAATTGTTGGCCGATTTCCAGGTACATTACACCAATCTGCGCGGTATGCACTGGAACATCAAGGGACACAGTTTCTTTGTGCTGCACGAGAAGTTCGAGAGTATGTATGACGATACCGCCGAGAAGATTGACGAAATTGCAGAGCGCATCCTGATGCTGGGTGGCGTGCCCGAAAATAAGTTCAGTGAATACCTGAAGGTTGCCAACGTGAAGGAAGTGTCAGACATCTCTTGTGGCAGTGAAGCTGTAGATCATATCCTCGGGACATATGGCTACCTGATTGGCGAAGAAAGAAAAGTGATTGAATTGGCAAATGAAGCTGGCGATGACGTGACAGCAGATTTGATGACTAGCTACTTGAAAGAGCAGGAGAAGATGGTCTGGATGCTTGTTGCATTCAGCACGAAAAGTTGCACGAAATAAAAAGTCGTAAAAAGATAATAGAGTGATAAAACCGGTAGTGGATGCTGCCGGTTTTATTTGTAGAGTATAATTAATTTCTATCGTTCTGTACCTTAGATTCAAAGATTCTGCGAACCATAATAAGACCCTTATCAGAGTGGCACGTTTGCAGGAGCATATCGTCAACTGCCGCAAAGATAACCTTCGCAAGATCATCCATGCACTCACGTACGATAGCCAAGTGCGCACTGTCTGCATGGAGGACGTGAATGTGAAAGCAACGTAGCCATGGCCTTGCACAAGCGGTCGGGGGGGGACATCTTTCGGGATGTTCCTCGTGATGCTTGAATATAGATGCAAGTGGTATGGTGCAAACCTTGTCAGGATAGACCGTTTTGCCCTAAGTTCGAGAACTTACAGTAATTTGAATGAAATTTGGTATATCCGTTTGTTTTTCGTATATTTGCAAAAATAGCAGGCTCCAATCTACTGTTTTTTAGCACATAAATTCTTTTTTGCGCATCGGATAAATTTCATCCCTTCTTAAAAATCACACAGGTCCTGCTTATAGAAATCATTTTATAAACCATTGTGGGGTATCGGACAAATATCCCTGTCAAAACGTAACTTTATGCGATATAAAGAAAGTTTGCTATTGCCATTCTTTGGGGCAATAATAGCCGTTTCACCTTTGGCGGCACAGGAAAAAAACGATATTAAAGATAGGAGGCACACTCCGTTTCAACTGCAATTACTCGGATTGGAAATCCGAAAACCGGAAACATGGTGAAGAGTTCGATTTCGACGTGTTCCGCTTGAATGTGAACGCTTCTTACAAGAAATTCGATTTAGCCGTAGATTACCGCTTCTATCCCGCCTCTTTGGGAGACGGGATGCTTAGGGAGGGCTGGATAGGTTATAGCTTCAACAAATCACACTAGCTACAGATGGGGTTGACAACAGTACCTTTCGGCATCCTGCCTTATACAGGCAACAATTACTTTTTTAATCTGAGCTATTATGCCGGTCTCGAGGACGATGCGGACATGGGGGATAAAATACTTTTTCCGCAAGAATCGGTGGGAGTTGTCTCTCGCCTATTTCCAGAATGCTGACTTTTCCGGAACTGGTGGAGACACAGAACTGTCCGCTAGCCGTTATGCCTATGACATCGCTGGACGTGATAAGGAGGTGCATCAGGGCAATGTCCGGGTGGTATATCATTTCGGAAACTTGTGAAGACAGCAACTCGGAGGTTCGGTACTGGTGGGTGGGCTATATAATATGGACACACGGAAGACGGGGTTCCGTTCCGATTTCGCCCTACACTACGTCGTCGACTATCAATGGTGGAACCTTAAAATACACAAGTTGTTTTTGGACAGTATCTGCTTGTACAATGATTTTAGCTTGCTGAACAAACGCATTGCTGGGTTCAATGACAGCTTGGAGAACGTGACGGGATGTTCGCTGACGATGGGAAAGGTGTTCTCCTACATTGACTATGCTGTGGGAAGGAATCACGCATGGCTGGGGGATGTATAGGATGAAGCTTTTGTCCGGGGGACGGAAGACAATTGGAGTGTCAAATTCAATATAAATATAGGATATTATTTTTACCTTAATTCCGCAACACTATTATAAAATATTTTTTTTAAGTACCTGAGCAACAAAAA